>DYGR01000054.1 GCA_020724545.1 Candidatus Methanoperedens nitratireducens | reverse complement strand
TGTTTTCTGGACTGCTTTGAAGGCTCTTGTGGCTAGTTTCTGGGCGATATGAATTGACCCCAACGTTCTGTCATAGAAGACCCATTTGAACTATAACTATTATAACGTATGCAGACCATTCTTTATATGATGCCGACAGTACTGACCATAGCAGGTGTGGACTCAGGCGGGGGAGCCGGTATAGCTGCGGACATAAAGACATTTGCAGCGCTCGGAGTTCACGGTACATGCATAGTAACATCGGTCACAGCGCAGAATACAAGGGGCGTCCTGAATTCCTTTGATATTCCAGCCGCGTTCATTGAGGAGCAGTTCAATGCAGTGATCAGCGATATCAGGATAGATTATGCTAAAACAGGTATGCTCTCATCACCTGATATTGTCAGGGCAGCAGCATGGCTGATACGGGAGCACAGGCTTCCTCTTGTTATAGACCCTGTTATGGCAGCAGAGGCTGGCGGAGCACTTCTTATGGATGAGGCAGTCGGGATTTTGATTGATGAACTCCTGCCCCTTGCAGCGGTGGTAACGCCAAACATACCAGAGGCTGAGCGATTATCCGGTTTTAAGATAAAGGATATAAACGATGCCAAGAGAGCTGCTGAGAAGATCCACGACCTCGGGGCAGGCGCGGTTATAGTGACAGGAGGACATCTTGAGGGAACAGATGTACTCTATGCGAACGGGGAGTTCACGTACATCCTTGGAGAACTGGTAAGAGGAGGAACACACGGCTCAGGATGCACGCACTCAGCCGCGCTCACGGCAGAGCTTGCAAAAGGAGCGCCTCTTATCGAGGCTGCCAGAAGCGCCAAGAGGTTTGTGGAACAGGCGATACTCACAAGCGTACAGATAGGCGGAGGCGCTGCGCCTGTGAACCAGCTCGGGCACACGCTGGCAGAGGCCCAGAGATACCGCGTCACAAGGAGCGTGGAGGAAGCAGTTGAGCTAATTGAGAATAATAAGGGATTCTCAGAGCTCATCCCGGAGGTGGGATGCAATATAGCTATGGGAATACCGAATGCATCTTCGATTTCGGACGTGGCTGCTGTTTCAGGCAGGATCATCAGGCTGAAAGGCTCACCCCGTGCAGTGGGATGCGTCTTATTCGGAGCAAGCAGCCATGTGGCAAGGATAGTGCTGACCGCGATGAAGGCTGATAGCTCGATGAAGGCTGCGATGAATATACGTTATTCAGAGGAGGCGCTTTCTGCATGCAAGGAGCTCGGGCTAAGAACAGCATCGTTCTCAAGAGAGTTCGAGCCAGAGGGTGTCTCAACTATGGAGTGGGGTGTGGCTGAAGCCATTACAAAAGCCGGCAGGGTTCCTGATGTGATCTATGATACAGGCGATATCGGGAAGGAGCCGATGATCCGGCTTCTGGGGAAGGATGCTGTTGAGGTTGCAAGAAGGGCACTTGAGATATCAGGCGCGATGATGGGAAAGTCGGTCTGAGCTAATAGTAGGAAATATTTATAAGTATAGAGAATTATATAGCCTGTGGGGGCAGTTCGGCATCGCATCCATCCCCTCCGATGTTTCCGCATTGCCCCTTCTTTTAGTGGAATCAGCTTGCGCTTGCCTATCTCACCTTCGTACCTTCCTTAATCTTTTTCTCTGGTAATAAGAGCACTGTGCCATCGCCATCTGCGGCAAGTATCATTCCTCTTGACTCAACACCGAAAAGCCTGGCCGGTTTCATATTTGCCAGCATCACCACCTGCCGTCCCACAAGTTCATCAGGCTTATGGGATTTCGCAATCCCTGCAACAACCTGGCGCTTTTCCCCGATATCGACCTCAAGCTTCAATAATTTATCAGAACCGGGGATATTCTCAGCCGCAAGCACGGTGCCGATCCTGAAATCCAGTTTCTGGAACTCTTCAAATGTTATAGCCGGTTTTTCAGCCTCTATCTCTTGTCTTTTCTCTTTTGCCATTGCTGTCTTTATCCTCCTATCAAGGATCGATTCCATCTCCCTTATCTTCTTATCCTCTATTTTTGAGAACAATATTACCGGAGCCTCAAGCTTTTGAGAGGGGATCTCAACCAGTGCCTCATCGAACCTCAGGGCATGGATATCCCCTGGAAGGGATAGCTGCTTCCATGCCATCTCCATCTTCCCTGGAAGTACAGGCTCAAACAGCAGTACAAGCGCTTTTGCAATCTGAAGGCTGTTCTTCAAAACATGCCCGCATGCTTCTTTATCTTTTTTAATCAACTGCCATGGCTCATGTGACTGGAAATACGCATTTCCGTACTGGGCAAGCTCCATTATATCATCAGCAGCCTTCTTGAACTCATATTCATCCAGCGCCGATATTACGCTGTCTGTGGTCGACCTGATCTTGTCAAATATCTCTTTATCAACCTCACCCCCAGGAATCCCGCCAAAGTTCTTGTAGGCAAAATGCAGCGTCCTGTGCAGGAAATTCCCGAATGCGGCCACAAGCTCGTTATTCACCTTATCCTGGAAGATCTTCCATGAGAAGTTCAGCTCCTTTGTGTGCGAGGTATAACTGGCAATATAATACCTCAAAAGGTCAGGATGGAAACCGTGATCAAGGTAGTCCTCATCCACCCATACCACATAACCCCTGCTCTTTGAGAACTTCTTATCCTCTATCTTCAACATGCCGGATGCCACAACAGCCCAGGGCAGGGTATAGCCTGCGCCTTTTAGCATCGCAGGCCAGAATATGCAGTGATGGTACGTGATGTCCTCGCCAATGAAATGAATGATGCGTGAATCCCGCCTCCAGTACCTCTCCCAGTCATTGCCCGTAGTATTTGCCCATTCCTCGGTGAATGAGATATAACCTATGGGCGCATCCACCCAGACATACACGACCAGTTCCTCATGATCCGGGAACCGCACACCCCATTCAAGGTTCCTTGTGATGCACCAGTCCTTCAGTTCACGGACCCATTCCTTTGCATAGTTTATGGCATTGGGCGTCCCCCTGAGCGTCTCAAGGTACTTTGAGAGGAATCCGCTAAAAGCAGAAAGTCTGAAAAAGAAATGTTCCTGCTCCCTGTATTCAGCAGGGTTCCCGCAGATCTTGCATCTTGCATTCCTGATCTCGCCAGGTTCAAGATGCCTCCCGCATCCAAGATCGCATTCATCACCGCGCGCAAGTGCACCGCAATAAGGGCAGATGCCTTCCACGTATCTATCAGGAAGGAACCGCTTATCATATGGACAGTAGGCCAGTTTGATGACCTGGGGATACACATACCCGGCATCGATCAAGGATTCAACAATGCTGATTGTTCTTGCATGGTTTGTGGGTGAATCCGTGTTACCAAAGAAATTGAATTCCACTTCCATCATCTTGAAGATATTGTCAAAATGCTTATGGTAAGTACTGATAAGTTCCCCGGGAGTGATACCCAGTTCCTCCGCGTTCACAACGATGGGGGTTCCATGGGCATCAGATCCACAGATAAATACAGCCTCCTGATCCTGTTTCCTGAGAGCCCTGACAAAGATATCCGCAGGTATATAGGTACGCAAGTGCCCTATATGGCACCTGCCGTTGGCATACGGAAGGCCGCAGGTTACAAGTACTGGTTCTTTTGATGGAAAATTGGACATGGGTTTCTAACATGAACCTTCTTTATAAAATATGTTTCTGTGGATCAGTTCTATTATCCTTGTATATTCCTTCTTCTGATCAGGGATTCCGAACAGGATATATGATGAGCGCGACCTCGGTGTCGAGATTGTTTTACCCCCTCCAAAACCTATCCCTGCAGATTTGCCTCCTATGTTCTTGCTCATCCCTGCTCCTGCCAGGGCTATATCCATTCCTACACCCATTCCAGAGCCTGTGAGTGGTGTTATAGATCCGAATCTGAAGATTCTTCCAAGCAGGTTTGTCTCTATAATCAGATCAGATATCTTGCTATAGAATACTACCCTTTTCCTGCCCATTACCTCTGTTACTATCCTGAAATTGGTTATATGGTACCTGTGGGATCTGCGCCATATCTCAGTCCCTGTTATTCCAATGAAACCTGTTGCGATCAGTAGAAGGTTAATCTGGTAAGTACTCAGGGAGTATGCATATCTCAGTAATATTATGGTTGATCCGATTGCTATGAAGAGAACAAGCCATCTTAAGCTTATCCTTGTAAGGGCTATAATAATCCCGGGTATAATTATCAACAGCAACCACACAAATAAATAAAGCTTCTGGCCTGGCTCATACTCCACCATGATACCCTGAAATAGAGATTGAGTGACCGTGCTTTCTACTGTTTCGCCCAGTATTTTGCCAAGAAGGGGCAATGAAACAAGGTACATACCCAGTAAGTATCCACCGTATGCTAAAATAGATCTGGACTTTACTGAGGGTATAAGTAAGATGAAAAGCCAGAGGGCCTGGTAAAAATTTGGATTCTCATTAACTATCAGGTTAGATCCTTCGAAGATGGGGATGGAAATAAAACTATTCATGAAATTATCAAAATATAGAATAAATAAAAGACCTACAGCTATTAAATATAGCCAGATGGCATACAGATGATAGAAGGCCAGTGGATGGGGTCGTGTCTGCCTGAGTATTGTTTCCTGATCTATAAGTTCTAATTTACCCATATCGTTTTCTATGCCAGAGGCAATCTATCCAGTATGAAAAATTTATGCCTTGACAACAGCTTTGGGTGAGCGCGCTATCTTCCTGCGCTTTGCACCTGAAGATGTATATCGCTGTGCCGGGCCGGAGCGTTTGTAATCAAGCTCAGATTGTGGGACCATTATTATCTGTCCTTTTCTGTGTTTTATTCGGCCCCATTTCGTTGTGCCTGTCTTTCCCATGTGATTATCCTCCAGTGAGTTTGTCTGGCTCCACAATGAGCCCATTTGCACATAAACCTTTCCCCTTTCAGAGATCCACCCGAAGTTCTCTCCCCTCAATTACATCCTCTTCACTTACTGAGATGACCTTAGAGATATTGGCATTTTGAATAGTGTAATTATCCAGGGGCCCGGTTCCATATTTGTTTCCCAGAGTAGAATAGGGAACTTTAATCTCATACATTCCATCCCTTGCGGCTACCTGCCGGGTATAAGTGAATGTCCTGCCCTGATCAGTTAAGATATTCAGGGTAACTTTAATATCCCCGTCAGCAGAGGTTTTTCCTGATATAGTAGCGCCCGGGACATATTCAAAAATTTTAACATACTTAATATCCGGGCTCCTGATAGCAGTAGTCCTGGATTCATAGATCAGGCGATAGTTGCTTAACCCATCGCCATCAAAGACATGAAGCCTTGACAGCATCGTAGAGAAGAAATTATTATTTTCGTCATTAATACTGCGCAGGATGACTTCAGAAGGCTCCTTTGCTCCATAATAATCATTCGGATCCCTGCCAGCCATAACCGCAATAGATCTGAATTTGAGTTTAAGCATCTGGGCATCGGTAACAACAAAACGAACCTTCCTCCTGTTGAGTATCTCATTTGCTTTTTCTTCATCAGGTTCTATCAAAAAGCGTGCCGAATCCTCAACCCCGGTCTGAAAATTATTTGCCACAACAGGACGCTGGGAGAAATATAAGATCCAGTTGCCGTAATCCCACCAGCTCATAATGCCATACCCTGCAGGTCTATCAGGATCCTCATAATAACTGGTAGGGGGGGTGTTGTCCCTCAACCATTTAAACGATTCCCGCAGATCAGGATCCGGTGCAGGGATGTCCTCAGTTGCCATCGATTTTATGACAATGATATTCGGGATTGCCAGAAGAGCAATCAGGAACAGGAATAGACCAGTACTTACCCATGTACTGTATGTAGAATCAGATGTTCTCTGGCGTTTTCGTCTTTTTTTGTTAATTACTGTTTTTTCAGGCGCTGGTGAGAATGATTTTGGTGCAGTAATGATAAAATATCCTGAGAATATTGCAATATTTACGGCAAGCAGGTAAATAAAACGCCTCTGAAGAACCGTAAGCGCCAGTACGATCAGAGTCCATGTGACTAAAAATACGGCCTCAGGAGCATACTTTTTCCTCACCTCTTTATTAATGAAGATTATAAAAGATAATAACGCTATGAAAAAGCTGAGTGTAAATGCATTCCACGCATTAATCAGCGTGAATCCGGTGCCAGGATTAACAAATAATGGAACAGCCTCCTGTATTGTAGCAAGTATCCCGCCGCCGAAAAGATACATTATCCCATCGGTTGCAGACTGGTAGAGCCGGGGGAAAAGAGACTCAAGCGAGTATAACGCTGCTGTAAATATCAGTATCAATACCAATGGGTGATACCACCATTGTTTAAACCGTATCTTCTGCATTAATGCAAGTATCACGCACAGGAAAAAAAATACTGCCAGAAACCCGGCATGGAACAGGGAGGGTAAATAAGAATTTGTCTCAAACCCCATGCCCCCGGTTATGGCAACAGGCGCGATAATCAATAATGAGACAAGAAATGCCATGCCTCCTGCCATAACAAGGTAATCGGAACTACGACCCGACCACCGGTCGATTATAAATTGAACAATAATGAATACCCCGATAAGTCCAACAAAGATAGGTGCGCCGTTCCATGTGAATATCGAAAGTGCCAGAGCAATACCTGTAAGTACAGGGAATAGCGCATTTTTAAAATTCACCATACCAGGGGATGCATTTTCTTTCTGTAATCGCTTCATTGCAATAATAAAGAAAAGATAAGCAGCAGTAGAGAGAAGGGTCTCAGCAACATGGTGATCAGCATATCCAAGAAATGAGACGTACACATGGGCAGGGGTTATTGCAAAAATCCCTGCGCTCACAATCCCCACGCGCCAATCAAAGAGCTTCCCTGCAATAAAAAACACAAGCAGCACCGTCAGCACTCCAAGCACAGGCGGAACTGCCGCTATTGTTGCTTCGATTGTGTATAGTGAGGGCTTACCAAGCCCTGCTATGAGCGCGATCAATGCAATAAACTGGTCATACAGTGGCATCCAGCCAATCTTTGCTCCATACGGGAAATCAATATATGAATCAAAAGCAAGAGCATCCGGGAAATGTGAAACTGTGAATAAGATACGCCGCACATGGTAGTACGTATCAGCACCAAGAAATGTTATACTCCCGTTAGAAAACACATCAGGAAAAACAGATACTCTAACAACCAGAGCCAGAAGCAGTGTAGATAGCAGCAATTTGATTTTATTTTTCTCTGTAAACAGTTGTATAATCATGTACTGCCATCTCTGATGTATTTAAAGACAAGATGGATATAAAAAAGTATCTAAGCAGACAGGATTTACATAATCATTAAATAAGATTGTAGGTAATGAATAATCATAGATTTGAAGTAAGGGGGTATTATTATCATAGCGATCGTACTTGGCGCCGGTGGGACACGGGGTGATTTCCAGGCCGGGGCTCTACAATACCTGTATAGCAGCGGAGTTCGCCCGGATATTATCTGCGGTAGCTCTATTGGAGGGATCAATGGATTACTGCTTGCTGAAGGTGAGGGGGGTATAGAAAAACTGGTGAACTTATGGAAAAGTTTTAAAAATTATGATGATGTGTACCTGGAAGAGCCCTGGCTTAAGATTGTAAAATATATGCTGTTTCCCCCTGTATTAATGTATACACTGTTTCCCCCCATGCTTATCCGCGATACACTTAATGTTGGGATTGAGCTAGCAAGGCTAAACGATATGGTCTATAAATCCCGGCAGGTAAAATCCTTCTTTAACCCCTCACCTATTGCAGCAAAACTGCGTGCCATGCTTGATCATGAGAAGGTGTGCAGATCGGATATCAGGCTGCGCATAGCAGTGGTGAGCCTTGAGACCGGCAGGTTACGATATATTACCGAATCCGGGTACTTCTCCGGGAACTCTGATCAACCGGTCGATCTGATCGATGCGGTTCTCGCCTCATCCGCAATCCCTTCTATATTCCCCCCGGTTAAACTGCATACTGAAAACTATGTCGACGCGGGCACAAGAGAGATGCTCCCGGTGCAGGCTGCCGTTGACCTTGGAGCAACACAGATCTATGCCATCGCCTGCTCAAAGCCAGGGGCTGATCCTGCACCATCATTCGATAGTAGCAACATGATGGATATTACATCCCGTGCCATTAGGGATATCATGTTCGATGAGATCCAGCAAAAAGAAGCTAATCCGCCCCGCGGGTGGGGGATAGATATGAAATTGATCCAGCCGACTCTTGATATCCATGGTATCCTTACCGTCGATCCGGGTCTGATATCGATAGGTATGGCGTACGGTTATATGCGGGCTTTCGATGTTATAGAGGGTGGGAGCGACCCTGAGAAGGTAGAGAATCTAAAAAGGATCTCTGATGAGATTATCATGCGGAGATTGGAGATATGGAATATGGAGCACCCGGCCAGTGGCAAACAAAAACCCGGTGAGCAGGCATCCTGGCCAGATCCTGGTTATCTGCGCGATGTCCGCAAACTGAAGCGGGATCTTAAGGCGCTGGTCGATGAGCGTCAACAACTGGGAGGTGCTACTGCCATTCCGCCCGATGTTGAGACATGGTGGACCGATAAGGAGCTATCATCATAGAAACGTATATCACGTTAAAATGCAGAGAAACCCGGCATGGACAAGATGACACCTGCCATGCGCCAGTATTATGAAGCTAAAGAAAAACATAAAGATGCCCTGATATTCTTCAGGATGGGCGATTTCTACGAATCCTTCGGCGATGATGCTAAGATCATAGCAAAGGAACTTGATATAACACTCACAAGAAGAGGCAGGGACAGGGAGGGTGTGGATATGCCTCTTGCAGGAATCCCATACCATGCAGTGGACTCATATCTTCCCCGCCTTATCAGAAAAGGCTATAAAGTTGCTATCTGTGAGCAACTGGAAGATCCGAAAAACGCAAAAGGCATCGTCAAAAGAGGAGTGGTAAGGGTAATCACGCCAGGGACTGTTATCGATTCATCCCTTATTGCCGGGGAAGCGAACAACTACCTCATGTCGATCTCCGGGAAGGAGTTGGAATTTGGACTGTCGTTTCTGGATGTGAGCACGGGTGAGTTCATGACAACCCAGTTCGCAGATAACCAGGACTATGACAGGATTATAAGCGAGGCTGCAAGGATGCGCCCGGCCGAGTGCATTCTGTCATCCTCGTTTTTTGAGAATAAAAAACTCCATGACCGCTTAAAAGATCTTGGCATCACGCTCAATAAATTCGATACCGATGCTTTTGACCCAAAGATAGCATATCAGGGCCTTACCGCACATTTTGGGATTATGACGCTTGAGGGCATGGGCTGTGAAAAACTTCCCCTTGCCATCTCATCATCGGGCGCTGCTCTTGAGTATGCCAGAACTACCCAGATGAGAGACCTTGCCCATATACAGTCAATAAGGACGTATTTTGAGAACGAGGTCATGGTACTGGATTCGATAACACTTAGAAACCTTGAGATTGTACAGGGTCTGCGGAATAATCTGCGGGATAATCTGCGGGACAGATCACACGGCTCATCTCTTTTAGAGGTGATCGATCACACAAAGACACCCATGGGAGGACGACTGCTGCATAAAATGCTCCTTAAACCCCTCATCTCTGTTAATAAAATAACAGATAGGCTTGATGCGGTGGATGAGATTGTTAAGAAAACACTGCTTCGGTATGATCTAAGATCACACCTATCCCAGATCCGCGACATTGAGCGCCTTATCGGGCGGGTTGTCTACGGCAACTCAAATGCCCGTGATCTTATAGCCATGAGGCTGTCCCTGGCTGCATTACCCCGGATCATAAAAGCCACAGGAGAGAGCGATATCAAATCAGGGCTTCTATTGGACATTATCCAGAGGCTCGGGGATTTTACTGATGTAGTCGCCCTGCTTGAGCGTGCAATCGTGGATGATCCGCCTGTGAGCCTGCGTGATGGGGGGATTATTAAAGAGGGGTACAATGAGAAACTGGATGAACTTAAAAAACTATCAAGCCACGGCAAGGGCTGGATAGCAGAGATGCAGCAGCATGAGCGGGAGCGTACAGGTATAAAATCCCTCAAGATCGGCTATAATTCCGTGTTCGGGTACTATATAGAAGTCACAAAACCAAACCTCTCACAGGTTCCCCAGGATTATATAAGAAAGCAGACCACTGCAAATGGTGAACGCTTCTATACACCAGCGCTCAAAGAGAAAGAGGTGATGATCCTCTCTGCAGATGAGCGAGGAAAGGCGCTTGAGTTAGAGCTTTTCAATGAGATCAACTCATCTATCGCATCCCGATCAAAGGAATTGCAGACCACGGCCCAGGCAATAGGTGAACTTGATGTGATAGCAAACCTTGCAGAGGTTGCTGTAAACAACAGGTATATCAGGCCTGAGGTGAACGATGGCTGCAATATACTCATCCGCGATGGGAGGCATCCCGTAGTTGAGAGATCAGTCCCTCTGGGCTTTGTTCCGAACGATATCAGAATGGACTGCCAGGAGCACCAGTTCTTGCTCATAACAGGTCCTAACATGGCAGGAAAATCAACCTACATGAGGCAGACTGCCCTGATAATAATCCTGGCGCAGATGGGAAGTTTTGTGCCTGCCTCGTATGCCTCTGTGGGAGTCGTTGACAGGATATTCACGCGCGTTGGGGCTTTTGATGATCTTGCCAGCGGGCAGAGCACGTTCATGATCGAGATGGTTGAGCTTGCTAATATCCTGAACAATGCAACCCCGAGGAGCCTCATCCTTCTTGATGAAATAGGCAGGGGCACAAGCACATACGATGGATACAGTATAGCCAGAGCAGTCGTTGAATTCATCCATAATAAGGACCATGCTGGTGTGCGGTCGCTTTTTGCCACACACTATCACCAGCTCACGGCAACAGAAGAGGTTCTGCGGCGTGTGAGAAACTACCATATCGCGGTAAAAGAAGAAGGAGGCGATCTTGTATTCCTTCGGAAAATAGTTCCTGGCGCAACCGATCGGAGTTATGGAATACATGTTGCAAAACTTGCAGGGGTACCGCAAAAGGTGATACAGAGGGCAAAAGAGATATTAAAAGAGGTTGAGAACGGAAGCACCATATCAAGCCGAGAAAAAGGAAGTTCAAGGTATACACAGCTTATGCTTTTTGATCCAGGGGATGCAAATTCAAATGCAAAGGAATCGCCTGTAATAGAGGAATTAAAAAACCTCAATGTGGATGAAATGACGCCGCTGGATGCCCTCAATACGCTCTCTGCGCTTAAAAGAAAGGCGGCAGGAGGGTGAGCTACCCCAGGGGATAAGTATCGTTATTATTGCAAGGGGTAAATTCATCCACTCCGCTCACAATATCGGCTAAAAAAGAAATACATTTATATCGTCAATTATTCTAAACGTGCCAAAAAATCCTCAGCCTGCTTTTCACCGTAAGCCATCATAGAACGTATGAACTGCGGACTGCGATCCAGCTTTGATGCTATATCCAGATTCCCGTCAGGCGTCCCGATCCATCTCACATCAATATGCTTATATTTGTTACCTGGAAGGTATCCGGCTTCTACCCACTTATTGACCGCTTCTATAAAATCTATTTCCTGATATAGCGAGAGATTACCGGCAAGCTCATTGCGCCTATCAACTATCTCTTCAACTGATTTTGGTTCATAGAGTCGATTTTGCGGATTTATTTGTATTACCCATATTTCATCAGGTTTTGTATGGATCTCATCTCCTATAAAATCCCGTACAGGAGGATTCTGTGAAAACAGGCCGTCCCAGTACACTTCACTGTCGATCTGCACTGCCCTTAAGAAAGTCGGTATTGCGGCTGAAGCAAGAATCGCATCAGCACTGATCTCAGCGTTCTGGAAGACCTTGAATTTACCAGAAAGAACATCAACAGCCCCAACAAACAGGTCAGGACTTGCTGGATTTGAATCCACAAGCGTCTTGATTTTGTTAAATTCAACATGCATCTCCAGGATGCTCTTCATATATTCCTGTGCCCGGGGAGGGTAATAATACGGGCTGATTTCGAGTGTGGGAACAATACCCTGCAACCGGGATGTCCAGACAACCCACCCGTTCAAAAGCATATCCTGAAATGAATTTGCTGAAATATCTGTCCAGAAAGAATCAAGAAGCCTGATTGATTTATCCTTATCATTGGTTAACAGGCCATACCAGGCCAGCATAGCGCAGATAGCACCACCGGATGTGCCACTTAGAGATGTGATCTCATACTGTTTTTTATTTTCTTTCAGGATTCTTTTCAGTACTCCTGCGGTGAAAGCTGTATGACTCCCACCACCCTGGCACGCTATAGCAATGCTTCTATTATCATTTTCTACCATAATTTATTAACCCCCTTACTTAATATATGCTACTTCTGCTTTTAAATTGTTTTGCTTTTTTCTGCGAAAGATTTATAAATACGTAAGCTAATCTCAATATAAACTGACTGGTCGGTTTTATTACGGATTTAAAGAGGTTGAGATATGATGGTAAATCAAAAGGTGAACAAGTTATGTCCCCGAAAGTTACAGAAAAATACAGGCAATCGGTTCGTGATAAGATACTGCGATCGGCTGAGAATCTATTCTCTCACAAGGGCTACCATGAGACCTCAATGGATGATATAGTCAGGGAAAGCGGGCTCAGCAAAGGTGCAATATACGGGTACTTCGAAAGTAAGCAGGATCTATTCCTTGCATTATCTGAAAGGCGTGTGGCATCTATTATGGACACGATACAGTCAGGCTTTTCGCCGAATGATTCTGCATTAAAGAAGCTTGAGAAGGCTGGAGAGTTTCATTTCAATTATATTGAACAATCCATAGAAATCTGTAGAATGAGCCTTGAGTGCTGGGTTGAAGCACCCAGGATAGCATCTCTGCAGAAAAGGCTGGATAATCGCTATGAAAAGGCTCACAGGTTCATAGCTGAAATCATCAAGGAAGGCATACAGAAAGGAGAATTCAGGAAAGATATCGATCCAGATGCAGTGTCATCATTCCTTCTGGCTACAATAGACGGTCTACTACTCCACAGAGCAACGACAAATCAGAACATTAACTGGCAGAAGATCAAGAACATAATTTTGACAATTCTAGGTGAAGGAATACTTGAGTATAAGACAGGTCTGAAAACGGATTAGAATAATAGGAGGAACATATGAGTAAACAGTTAGCATATGCTATATTCGGTATATGGCCACTGAAATTATTTCTGTGGTTCCGGGGGTTATAGATATGGCGAATTTCCTTGAAGCAAATCTGAAAAAACTTGCCACAATGCAGAGAGAGCATACTAAGTTGTTTGCTGTATTCATAATTCTCACTACAATCGTACTTGGTATCGGGCTTAAGGATCTCTCCATAAACTCGGATATCAGGAAAGAGATGCCCCTGGAATTACCCATCTATAAACTCAACGACCGCATTTCCGAAAAATTTGGTGGTGCAGATACGGTCATAATAGCAGTGCAGCTCGATGAATCCGTAAATTCAAAAAGCGCGGTAAGAGATATACGCGACCCCAGGGTAATACAGTCTCTAATTTTTCTCGATGAAGCATTACAGGGAGAAGAGGGTATAACCAGTATCGCTTCGCCTGCAAGTTTTTTCAGGGGCGAGAAGGTTGTACCTCCAGAGAAGATAACAGAGACATTGCGAAACAATCCCCAGGCTTCCACTTTTTTCAGCCGCGATTACAGTACCACGCTCATGTATGTTGCGGCAGACATAGGCTCAGGAGAGGAGAAGATACAGAGCTTTAGTAAACTTATACAGGAGCAGATAGATTACACTCCAAAACCGCCTGGTGTGAGATTCAGCATAACAGGCCAGCCAATTCTCAGGATGAATATCCTTGACTTACTTAAAAGGGATGCAGTTTTTACACTCATGGTTGCTGCAATTCTTATATTGCTCCTGCTTATTGTGATGCAGCGCTCATTTACCCGGGCCTTACTGATATTCATTCCCTTATCTCTTGGACTTATATGGACAATGGGAACGCTGGGCTGGCTTGGAATACCACTCTCTATTGCCACAGTAGCACTGAGTTCAATGATTCTCGGACTTGGAGTCGAATACGGCGTATTCGTGGTGAGCAGATACAAAGAAGAAAGGGCAAAAAAGTTCAGTCAACTGGATTCCCTGAAGACAACAGTACACGGAATAGGCACGGCTATAATAGGGTCAGGGGTTACAACAATCGTGGGCTTTGGTGTCCTCTCATTCGCTACCATGCCCATGATACAGCATCTCGGCCAGACTCTTGCTCTTGGCATAGCTTACTGTCTTCTTGCTGCCCTTCTGGCCAACCCTGTGCTGATACTGCTGGTGGAGGATTACGAGCACTGGAACTCCAACAGGATGCTGCTGAAACTCACAGCAAGAGATGAAGCACACGTTCCGGGAGGTGGATAGCATGATTGAGAAAATCATCGGGAAATATTCAGTCTTTGTTACCCGCCACCCATTCATTGTACTGATACTTGTTATCGTGGTATCTGCTTTTGCTATCCAGATGGCAGGCTCTATTGAAACAAAGAAGTCTGATGTCAAGGACATGCTGCCCAAGGATGTAGAGGCAATACGCACCCTGAACATAATAGAAGATGAGTTTGGCAGTACTAACGACATGTTTTTTGTAGTAGAAATAGATCCTGCATACAATGGCTCTGATGAGGTACGCGATATTCGCGATCCAAGAGCTATACGGTATATGAACCAGCTCTCAGAGCTTGCGCTGCATACCGATGATGTTGTGGCGATCACAGGTCCTGCACAGATTCTTAAAAACATAAACAATGGAAGATTACCTCAATCTCTCAGTGAGGTTCAGGTTCTGTCGAATAAGAATGGATTGCTGGACAGCTCTATCAGCAGGGATTACACCACTGCTCTTGTAAGGATCCGTACAACGGATGATGTTGATCTTAAAAACATAGAAACAGAGCTTGAAAAAATACTCATGCAGGTGCCAGAGCCTCCCGGTATTAAGGCCAGTCTCGGAGGTACTGTTATGGAAATGCAGGTCACGGATAGAACCATACAGCCTGATATGGCAAAAACATCCCTGTACTCACTGGTCGGGATTCTGGCGGTTATACTGTTCGTCTTCCGCTCTGTCAAATACGGATTCACGCCTTTGACCACCATAATATTCGGGAGCCTCTGGGCAATGGGCTATGTGGGGCTCATAGGTATGGGACTGAGTCCCCAGACCTCAGGCGTCCTATCAATGATAATGGGCATAGGGATAGACTTCGGTATACAGGTAGTCACAAGATACAGGATGGAACTGCAAAATAAGAATCCTGCTGACGCCATGAGCGTGACTTTAAACAGCGTAATAATGCCCATGTCCACCACTGCCATTGCTGCACTTATAGGTTTTCAGGCAATGTCCCTTGGCAAACTAACCTTCTTAGCAGACATGGGGACCATGATGAGCTATGGAGTGGTCGCGAGTATGGCTGCAGCGATTACAGTCGTTCCTGCGCTTATTCTCATATTTGATACAATTAAAATAAAAAATCTAAAAACTAATACAGGAGGTATATAATGAGAAGCAGAATAAAACAGATCGTTATGCTGGGGCTGCTGGTAGTATTTCTATCAGCAATTGCCAGCCCGGTTTTCGGCGCTCCGCTCAAGGAAGGGCAGGGAAGCAGGATACAGGTGAATTTCATGCATCAGGATCCAGATCCAGGTGATGCTGGAAAATACATAGATCTGAGATGGCAGATCATTAACACCATACCAGGTGCAACAGAGAACCTGAGATTCCGCCTTGATGCTGACTATCCATTTGTATTTGAAGCAGGTGATTCGCCAGATAAGTATCTGGGAACATCTGCAGGGACAAATGATGACAGGATCTATTATGTCCTGCACTACAAACTCAGGGTAGCTGATAACGCCCTGAAAGGGACCTATAACGTGACCCTTGGATGGACAACAGGGGATGGCTGGATGAAAAAAGAGTTTCCGGTTCATATCGACTCAAAACGGGCAGATTTCGTAATCGGTGCTCTTATGACATCGCCCGAAAAGCTGGTTTCAGATACAGATGACGCGAAACTAACAGTAAATATCGATAATATAGGAAAAGGTAATGCAGAGAATACTAAAGTTAAACTTCTGTTGCCGCCCGGATTCAAACCATCGTACAGTTACTCGGATGAGGATAGCCCTGGCATGATTGAAAGAGGCAAAAGTAAACAGGCAAATTTCTATGTAGACATCGATGAAAATGTAAGGGAAGGAGAATATAACGCAGCACTTGAAATTACCTATAAAGATGAAAACGATGAGAGCAGCACATACAGGACAAAAACCCTTGATCTTAAGATACCTATCAAGCCTGCTCCTTATCTTATAGTAGACTCAGTGACCTTTACCCCGGAGAACCTGGTGCCCGGGAGCAAAGCTGTTATCCTGGTCAAAGTTAAGAATTCAGGTAATGAGAAGGCTG
>DYGR01000007.1:21539-82031 GCA_020724545.1 Candidatus Methanoperedens nitratireducens | reverse complement strand
TCCCGTCGCTAAAGCTCTGGGCTTCCGCTACCCCTGCGCCCCAACGCTGTGAAATTTAAAGTAGTCTTGGAGCCTGCCGAGGAGGGCGGCTATGTTGTATACGTGCCTTCACTTCCAGGATGCATTTCTGAGGGTAATACCAGAGAAGAGGGATTGATGAACATAAAAGAGGCTATAGAACTCTATCTGAAGGGATTGGAAGACCTTTTTTTAATCTTAGAATGATCCATCCTTCTATTGTTTCAGCAAGATTCCTTCGGCACTCTTCAAGGGTTTTACCGGTTGCCCATACCCCCTTTAACCCCGGAACCTCCCTGTAATAAGGTTCGTCATCTTCAATTATCTCATATTTCGCCTTTTCCAGTGCCGCATTTATGTATTCAAGTATCATGCTACATCTCTTTGTTTATCATTTATTATTGCGCTTAATATAGCTTTTTGCACTCACGCGCTTAACCTGTAATCGCTGTATAGCTACAAAATAAATTCCGAATAGCTGTTACTCAGCATCAGAAGGCGTCCTCTTTTATCCAGTTCATGATAAACCTCTGCCAGTCGGCGCTGGTCTTGTGATGAGGAGGAGGCGCTTGATCAGAAAGGGAAAGGAAGCGGATATTTCAGGGAAGAGAAACCTTAAAACCTCGTGAACGAATATAACAATTAAATTTCAAATTGTATAAGGTGAAAAATGGTCGATTTTATATTAAGACTCCCCAACGATTTCAGTTGGATAACGAAGAATAAAGAGGGCTTGAAATGGGTAGAGTCAGCCGTTATAAGTAGACTTACTGAGATAAAAATTGGAAATCTTCTTGCCGAGAAGAGCGAGTTGAGAAAAAAAGACATAGATGAACTCGATCATATCATAAAGCGTGCTCTTTACAATAAGATAAAGGCAGATGAATGAAATTAGTACTGGATTCTAACATCATTTTTTTCGGCTCTGATTAAAAATTCAACAAATATAAGAATAAGAAACCGCAGATACACGCAGATGAACGCAGATTTGCTGCATCGTATCTGCGTTTATCCGCGTTCATCTGCGGTTAATATAGTATGGTGACTGGAGTTTACTTGCGCAAAACACTATAGCATATAGGTACTGCTTATTTTTTCGAATGCACCGGCGCCGATGTGTCCCCAGCAACCGCTTCACACTGAGAAACATACAATGTAAACAACGAACATTAAAATATACGAAATCATCAGGTTTATATGTCTCAAACTACATTCAACTTCAAGGTGAAACTCATGAAGTTTAAAGTAGTCCTGGAGCCTGCCGAGGAAGGCGGCTATGTTGTATACGTGCCTTCACTTCCAGGATGCATTTCTGAAGGTAATACCAGAGAAGAGGCATTGATGAACATAAAAGAGGCTATAGAACTTTATCTGGAGCCAACCGAAAAGTTAGTTATAGGGAAGAGCGCTGAGATCGCTGAAGTTGCAGTTTAGCCTGAATTAATTATGAAGCTACCAGTAGTCTCAGGCAAAGAGGCTATAAAAGTATTGACAAAAGCTGGTTTTGTTGTTATCAGGCAACGGGGTAGTCATGTGAGATTAGAAAAAATATCGGATGACGATATTATAAAGGTCACGGTTCCATTGCATAGTCCTCTAAAGAGGGGAACACTTATCAGAATAATTAAAGATGCTGGTCTAAGCATCGAACAATTTGTTAATTTTTTGTGAGCATCTATAAAATCTATAGATACGTTTTTATCCGCCAAACGTATGATACTAAAAACACCGAACTGGAACGAACTCAAAACGAACTTTTGCAGGAGTCGTTTCAGTTAGTATTAATTTGGTGCTTAAAATCCTGCCAGTCGGCGCTGGTCTTGCGACGAGGAGGAGGCGCTGGGGTAGCTTGTGGAGTTTGAAGTGATGAAGAGCTACAGTTATACAGTACTTCCGCAAGTACTAATCTAACCGAAAAATATATTTTTAATATAGACATTAATCGTAGGAAAAGAGGAGATTATGGTCGGCATCCACTCGCAAGAAAAATTTGCAGATGATATTGTAAATTACATTATTTCAAGAGTAACTGGCACTCACTCGGAGGATGAAGTTGTTGATGAAAGACCAAGTAAATCTTTTTTAATTGGAACTCTCGCAGCGAGAAAAGAGCAGAATGTAGAAGATGAAGTTAAATTTGATGATGAAGGTAAAGCAGCATCAATCCGCGCATCAAGATTAAAAGTATCTGTTCTTGCAGCAAGGAATGAACTTGAATCCAATTCTGAAGTGACAATCAAAGTTACAGGCAATATCTATCATCAAATAAAAAAAGAGAGTATTACAGAAGCTTCCACGTTTCAGAACAACAAAAAATCTGATTCAGAAAATGAGAAAAAACATCAGTGGAAGCGTCTGAGTTTTAGTCAAGTATGCAATATTCCTCTCAATTCAGAATTTTATGTAGATTTCTCTCAAGTAAAAGAAACCGCAAATAATGATCCTATAAATTTGAAACAAATTCCAGATAATCTGTGGAAAGCAAAAATTTATACTAAAGTGACCGATTTTAATGACAAGGATGTATTAATTTCCTTTAATTTTGAGAATGAGAGTAGAGAAGCCGACCAATTTGATGGGTTCGAAAGAACACTTTTCGATTGTAAACTCGAAGTTGATCTTGGTAATTTAACAATTAAAGAATTCTGTGATGAATATTTGTATGAAGGTCATAAACAAAGATATTACTATGATTTTCGAACTGTTAATTGTCAAACTAAATGGGTAAGAGGTAGAGAAAAGTTTGTAACTAGACATTTTGGAAGATTTGAACAGAAAAATATTAGACCAAAAGAAAGTATCCCTCATTTAAATTTAACTTTTTCCAATTTAGTGTCTCCACAGGATGCCATTTCTTCACTCGATGGATTTGTTAGTGAAATGAAACAATATTTTGAAACTTACAAAAATAATATACCTGTTAATGTTTCAGAGAATGAATTTCAACCGAGAGTGAATGATAGGGAAAATACTTGGGGAGAGCGTATTGAACATAAAACCCATTTTGAGAATTTAATAAATCGAGTTGAAAAGGGGTTAAATCTTATTAAATCAAATCTAGATATCAAAGAGGCATTTCTTAAAACAAACGAAACATTTAAAAATTATTATCAGAATCAAGATATTTCTCGTCCAGATGCAGGTTGGAGGCTTTTTCAGATCGCCTTTTTCCTATCAAGTATCGAATCAGTTGTAGAGAAGAAGAACTTGGATGTTGTAGATGTTCTTCATGTCGATACAGGTGGTGGAAAATCAGAGGCTTACTTTGCATTAGTTATCTTCACATCATTTTATGAGCGAATCACCGGAAAGAAAGATGGGGTAAGTGCAATAGTTAAATTTCCGTTGAGAATGCTGTCCATTCAGCAGCTTGAGAGAATTTCCAGTGTTATAATTCACGCTGAATCGGTTAGAAATGAACATCTTGAAATCTTTCCAGGGTCTCCTTTTTCCCTTGGGTATTATGTTGGAAGTAGAGATGATGATTTTCCTGATTTGTACATGAAGGTCAAAAATAGGCTCTATGAAAACGGAAAATTAACTTCGCCTCTATCGAAAATCATATCTAAGTGCCCCTTATGTCCTTCTAACTCAAAGGGAAGCATACGCCTTATTGATGATCAAAAAGGCAGGCGAATTATTCATAAATGTGACAAATGTGGAGGTGAATATTACATTTATCAGAGCGATAGAGAAGTTTTCCGCTGGAGACCCACGGTAGTTGTATCCACAGTTGATAAGTGGGCAGGATTATCTCAACAGCGCAGGGTTCGCAACCTTCTTGGAGGGAATGGGAGTATCTGTCATGACGAACACGGTTTCATCCCTTCTGGCGATGTATGTGAAGATAAAGACGATGAAGATTTTAAATGTGAAAATGTTGGTGAGCATAAGAAGAATTCTAGTGGGCCAATGCTTTCAATTCAGGATGAAATGCACTTACTCAGAGAGGGCTTTGGAACAATCTCAGCCCATTTTGAGGGGCTAATTGAAGCAATAGTAGAAGACTCCTCTGACCGTGGGTTAAAACACATAGCCATGAGCGCAACTCTAAATGGAACAAAAAAACAGATTGAAGAACTTTACATGAAAAAATATTTTGTAATTCCAGGCCACTGTCCTGAAGGTGCTGGTAGTCCAAATGATTTTTTCTTTGAGAAATATGAAGGTCCGAAACGTATTATCTATGGTTTAAAGCCAAACTTAAGAGACAATCATTATGCCTCGCTCAGAACATTGCTTCACTTTGCAGAATTTATCATCAATTCTCAAAAAGCTCTAAACTCAGATCCAAATGGTTTCTGCGGAAAATACGACCTGAAAAATCCTTCTGAAGCACAGGAACTTATAGAGCAGTATCTTATTCCATTAACATATCACATCAAAAAACAAGATGCATATGATATGGGACGTTTAAAGGACGCTGTTGTTGGCGATAGGTTAAGAGATAAATTCAATGGATCTGATATCCAAGGTAAGGTTTTAACGGGTGATAGTAGCCTTGATGAACTTAAAGAGACAATTGATAAAGTAAGAGAATTTATCAAAAATTATGACTCTAGTGTTGTGGATCATGATGGTTTAACATTGGAACCTATTTATGCAACATCTGTTGTGTCCCATGGTGTGGACTTGAACGAGCTAAACTTCATGATTTTCCAGGGTTTACCATATTCTACTTCGGAATATATTCAGGCTCTTTCGCGAGTGGGCAGGAAGAATCTTGGCATTGTGCTTTTATGGTTTTATCCAAACCGTGTACGTGATGACAGTTTTTATCGAAACTTTGTTAGGTACCACAATTCTCTCGACCATGAAGTACGACCAATCCCAATAAACCGCTCTTCATGGCTGGGCTTGCAGCAAACAATAAATTCAATGTTCTGTGCGGGTATTATAAATTATCTATCAAATAAAAAAGGAAAGCCCTGTTACCTTAAAAGCCACATCAATGAATTAACATTAAAGGACAAAGAAGAATTAGTTGAGTTCATTAAAAAAACATACGGCAAAAGCGGACTTGACATAGACATTAATAGTGAAGTTGAAAAAAGAATTAACCAGATTACAAATGGTAGTGCTAAAGAAAAGGAATTCTTTCCAAATATCCTGACCAAATCAGGTGAGCCTTTCTTCCGTAATCAATCGGGTATGCGCGGTATACAAAAACAACTTGTGCTTGATGTAAGATCCGAAGATGAGAGAATACTAAAACAAAAGGAGAAATAACCATGAAGGACGATTTTAGTCACTCAATTACTGAGAACAGTTGTTTCTTTCAGGGGCATAAAGACCAATTTTTTTCACGGAAATTTAATAGATATCTGAGTTTCAGAATACAATCGAATTATTCTGACATAAATAAAAATAGCGAGTTTAATGCTGAAAAGTACAGACCCATGTTAAGCAGAATAATCAATCGTAAAATTGCATCAAGAAAAAAAGATGGTGGGGATTTCCATGAAATAAATCCTGATGATATAAAAATCGATGCCATCAAGCTCATAGATGATGAAGAGGAGGGAGCTTGCGGAAGGTTCGAAGTTTACCCTCCCACGGCTTTATGCACAAAAGACAATTGTAACCAATATTTTATAATTAATGAGGGAAGAAAATGTGGTCATAAGGATACAGACACTTGGGAACAGTTTACATTTGTTAATTTCTGTGACGAATGCGGCAGGCTCCTTCCACTACATTATATGACAAATATTTTTCATGACTGCAAAAAATGTGGAGAGAAAAAAAGTCTAGCTAAATTGCAGTGGACGAGAGGAAAAGATGACATAGGTTCCTATAAAGTAAAATGCAAAAAATGTGGGAATGAGGAGGGATTATACTTTTATGAGTGTGATCATACGATACACAAAACAGGTGAGCGTTTATCAAAAAGTGGAAAAAACAGATTTAGAGGAGTTCCTGCAAGAGCAAATGCAATAATTCATCCTCTTGTTATTTCTATTCCTGATATTCCACAGGATGATGAACTTGATAAATCTGGAAGGAAAACTACTCAAGGAAAACTGTTATCAGAGGCTTTCAATCATTTTTTTGGATATGAAATGGAAGAATCTAAACTATATCTTCCTGAGTTTAAAAACTCCCTCTTAAAAGAAGAAAATTTCTGGAAGCTACCTAAAGTAAATGGGATCATAGAGGATGTTTTTGATGATCTTGGGATAAAAATACCTGACAGGTCACAATATAGCCAAAATCAGTTTTTAAAAATCATAAAGCGGATTCTGAAAAACGCTAAAACTTCAATTCAGGATGGTGCCGAAAGGAGCAGGACACAAGAGAGATATGGAATAGATTTTATTGAAAAATCATTAAACTCTGTAAACGATATCGATTTTGATGAAAATGATTTACAGGGTATCAATCTTCTTTGCTCAACAAACCGCGATAAAAAGGAAAGACCAAGAAGTCTTACAACAGATTATGAAAAATGCCTCGAAGAATTTGGATTAGGAAAGATCATTCATTATCCAAATATCACAATGGTTCAGGTACTCTTGGGAATAATTGAAGGTTCCACAAGAAGAGATCCTGCATTGTTTAGACCAATAGAAACAGGAAAAACTGATAACAAAAAACCAACTGTTTTTGTAAGAAATTTTTTTACAGAGGGCATACTTTTTAAGTTAGATTGTGGAAAAGTTCTCAACTGGCTACATGAAAATGAAAATCAAGTAAAACCAACTATAGATATCTTGCCGCCAGAGGGGACAAGAGTCAAAACACATTACAGGCATGTTATTTCAAAGGACGAGAATTGTAAAAAAGCAGTGAAAACGTTGCTGCATACATACTCACATATGCTTATTCAGCAATCGACAATAGATACAGGTCTTGATATCCAGAGTATTTCTGAAATTATTTATCCTAACGTTGCCTCTATTTTTATTTATTCTACAAATAGTATTAATATTGGTGGTCTTGAATATACTTATGACTATCATCTGGAAGACTGGTTTAGTAGAATGAAAGAACTGGCTATTGATTGTCCCCAAGACCCAGCGTGCATGATTGATGAGAGAGGAGCATGCAATGCTTGCAGTTACGTTCCCGAATTTGTTTGCTGCAATTTCAACCAAGATATTGATAGGTCAACACTTGTAGGGGGATCAGATAGATTTGTGAAAGGGTATCTTGCATGAAGATTAATCCAAACGTTGAGATTATCATTCAAAAATATATACAAAAATATTTAATTGATAATAAAGTTTGCAGTATCAAAGAACTTCTTCGCAATTATAAGAGTTCTATCCCTACCACTGAAGCAGAATTACGAAATGGAATAAATAATGCATTGAAAGCAGGGAATCTCCAAATTGTTGATAAAAAGATACCATGGGACGAATCTATTGTA
The DNA here is from genome assembly GCA_020724545.1 of Candidatus Methanoperedens nitratireducens. GTDB lineage: Archaea > Halobacteriota > Methanosarcinia > Methanosarcinales > Methanoperedenaceae > Methanoperedens > Methanoperedens nitroreducens_B. The sequence continues at coordinate 74,641 of DYGR01000007.1, read as the reverse complement.
AACTTATCAAAACCCTTTTTATTTAATAATCTGGATGAAAAGATTTCTATTGTTATCTCACGACCACGATTTAAAAAATTAAGCCTTGGAGGCATCGAAGAGAGGAATGAACAGATTGATAGTATAGATTGTTTCCATGAAATAATAACTTCAGCCAGAAGGATTCTTAGAATTTGCTCACCATTTATTCAAAAAAATGTGTTATGTGAAGATTCTTTTCCTGAACTGAGAGAACTTATAATCGATGCATTGGAGAGAAACGTGGAAATTAGACTACTTTCACGAGAATTGTTTCAAGGGCGCGGGGAGGAAATTCATTGGATTGTAGATATTGCCAGAGATTTAGACAGAGAAGAAAAACTGATTATAGCTGATTATCATTTATTGTCAGATCAAGGGAATATACTATCTAGTACCCATGCTAAACTTTTAATTGCTGATAATACTATGGCATATGTTGGGAGCGCTGAGTTACGCAGAAATAGTCTTGTCGCAAATTTTGAAGTAGGATGTCTGATATCTGGTTCTGCTGTCTTTGGAATTTGTGAAGCCTTTGATATGATGTTTTCTCATGGGAGAATCTGGAAATGACACAGGCTTCCTATTCAGAAAAAGAATCTGAAATGTTGGACTCACTGGAATATATTTCTGAAACGGGTCAAGAAATCATAATCAAGAAAAATAACAACAGACTGTCTCCTATATCTCTTAGCATACTTGATTCAGTATTAGATAAAAAAGTTACCATAATATTTTCACAGGGTCCGTTAAATTTAGCACCAATTATTTCATGTCTATTTGCTTTTCAAAAAAAACAGGATGTGCTTATCGGGTTACCAAAAACGATATTTAAGGAGAGTTTTGAAAAAAATAAAGAAATCTATTTTTCTTTGTTGTACAAAAAGAAAATGAATTCGGGTGCTACAAGCTCATTTTATTTTTATTCTGATATGCTCTGGTGTAAAGGAGAGATTGATGAAGAAGCTAATGTACTAATCAAGCTAGATATTACAACTCGCCCAAAACATGGTAAATTAAAATACAGAGATGATTATGATAAATACGCCAAAGATAGATTGACAAACGGTACTTTTCAAAAAATCCCTAAAATAGTTTCAATGCCTATTGAAGACATCCCTCCTGCTGGAATAATAGGTGAAAAAGCTATAAAATTCGAAAATGAAGCTTATATACTAAACAATTTCAACCCAATGTTAATCATTTATGATTCAATAAATGAGAGGAAATACAGTTTTGAAAATATAATAGAACTAATTAATAAAACTAAGAAGACGGATATAAAACTTGTATTGCATTTTTCGTGGCCATATCTGAAGGGGTTATCTACATTCTTGACAGGATTTAAAGATAACAGTAATGTAAATGTATTGCACTTCGGTAAAAGGTTTTGTATAGAATCTCGAAACAGCTTTGAAAAACCCCCTTCTAACGCTCTTCCTCTCTCTTTAGAAGGAAAATTATGGGATGTTTATTATCCCGATTACCTTTTTTTGAATTTCAAGATAATTTTACCCACATCAAACATAAATCATAAAAATCCCTCTGTAAAGGATATTGAATATTGGGATTGGCCTTTTGACGAACGAATTAAAGAAATTCAAGAGCACCTCAAATATGAGAGCCTTGATAAGCTAGAAGAAAATATCCTTAGATTCCCACCAATAATAGATACATTTCTTTGTCCATCTGAAATAAAAAGAAGGACACTTTTAAGAGAAAATAAATCTTGGATTTATCTTCCCATAAATGAATCAGTTTCGATTAGTGCAGGTGAAATCGGTCATGCCGTAAGAGAATTCGCGGGTTTATGCTCTGATTTAGAAAGATGCAGAGATTTATCTTATGAATTAATGGATCTATACACGAACTCGGCAGTCACTAAAAAAACGCTATTGCAGGCTTTTTTAATTGAAAAAATTACAAATCAAGCATCGGTAATTGAACCTGACAAAACATCTGCGACCTCCATTGTTATTGCTAATCTTTTTCCATACTTTGGAACACAAACATCATTGGCAGACTCATTTTATTATTTAATCAAATCAATAGCTGACATAATTAAATCTCTAAAATTGCCGTATATATTAAACAAAGAAAACACACTTTATATCAAGAAAGAGTCGCATAATAGCGAAAAATTGAAGGAAATGATCTGGAAAGATAAGTCTATACAAGAGGTAGATATTAAAAAAATTAAAAAATTATTTTTATGTAACAATTCGAAAGTCAAGGTTTCTGCCACCAAGGAAAGTAAGCACTTTGAGATAACTGTAGAAATAAATATACCCACTGAATACTTAGAGTTCAGCCAACAAAGTTCAACCATCTCTAGAAAATATTTCAAAGGACCTGTGTTTTACAAAGCAATCATCAGAGATGATGGTTCATTTAACGAATATAAACTCTTAAACATTTCATTTGAAAGAAAACTAAAAAATTCAATCCTGAAAGTTGAAGTTGAGAACAGAAGTGATAAAATTAATAAGAAAATTGTTGAAAGAAATATACAAATTATATATACCGAGCTTTCAAAGATGCAAAATCTTCCACATGAATTGATACAAAATAGTGAATTATTAATTCCTGGCCCGATTCCATTCCATACAATATCTGAGGAGGACATTTTAATATCGCATGGATATGATGCCCTGCTACTCCCGTTTAAAAATATAGTTTTTTCTGCATATCCTGGAATGAATTTTAAAAAATTATTGAGGCAAATAAAATTGTATAACGATCTACTTTTTGAAAATCAAACCCGTATCTCAAGAAGAGATTTGCTATTCTCATTAGACCATACAAAGAATATCCGTCGATTTAATTTACCTCCTAAGCCCAGTTTAGATGACATTCAAGAGGAGGGACACGAAGTAGATACACCAATAGATACCACAATTCGACAAGAACTTTTGGATGATTCCAATACAGATAAAGATGAACGCGAGGAGATCAGGACGCTAAAAGATATCTGGACTCAAATACAAAAAAAATCATTGAAGAGTTCATCAACCACTCCATTTAAACATAAGCTGTCTAAAGAACAAATAGAATTTTATGTTGAATTTGAAACAGGTGCGAGAGAAACAATTTCATTCCCATTAGGCATGTTAATCAGGAAAAAAATAAGTGGGGCATATATTTTATCACCTATAGAAGAGCTTTCTGAAGAAGACACAATAATTTACATTCAAACTGATGAACGTGAAAGCATAGAGAATTATTTGCTGAGGACTATAATTAGTGAGGATGAAATGTCTTTAGAAGACATTCTTGAACCGTTAACAGCTCTAAAAAGTTTTTATACAGCACTAAAATCTTTAGACATAAGAAAAGGCTACGATGAAACTAAAATAAAAAATTTAGATTGGTTATCTACCACGCAGAAAGAGAATCTATTCAATTTGACTCGCATATTGTTAAGTGAACGTTCCATACAAGATGTTCAAAATGTACAAAATTTTTTGAATAATAGTATATGGCATGAAATAATAAAACCTGAAAGGTTAATTGATATATTTAACGATGGAAATCGAACATTAACTCAGGAAAAATTATACAATTTATCGGTAGAGTTCGGTTTAAAAAATTATACGTTAAATTCTTTCAAACAAATTTGCAAGAAAACGATACATGAACAAAAGCATTATCATTTCATTAATGAAATAAATCTGTTGGCTATAGGACGCCTTATTGGACACTATGAAATTATAGAAAACTATCAACTAATTAACGAAAAAGGGGCAGGCATTCATAATTTTCTTAAGCAAGTTGGACGATCCATACAAAGGGTCGCTAACGGTAGAGGTGATCCTTTGAATGATATGGACAATGCTATTGAGCCGAAGATGAAAAAATGCAAAATTGTTAAAGTGGGAGGAGCTGAGTCGAGCATTTCTAACACATGAGGTGAGACCTTGAATCAAAAAATTCTCCTTGTCCAACCGAAATTTCCAACTCCTGCCAAGAGTATCAATCATAAAGATTTTCTTCCAATTCCCTTATTGAAAATTGCATCATATCATAAGTCAATAGGTGATGAGCCATATCTTGTTCATGGAAAAGAAAATGTTGATTTTACCCCTGATTTGATATACGTAACTTCCCTCTTTACATATTGGCAAAAAGAATTTTGGGATACTGTTGAGTTTTATAGGAATAAGTTTTTAGATACCCAAATTAACGCTGGCGGTATATATGTTTCACTATTTTTTGAAAACAGTGAATTTCAAAAAAAATGCAATGAACTTAATGTGATACCATTTAAAGGAACTGTTGACGCGTTTGAAAAATCACAACCTGATTACAGTCTTGTAGATGTAGACTACCAGATAATTCATGCATCCCGTGGATGTAAACGCCACTGTCCTTTCTGTGGTGTCTGGGAGATTGAGCCAAAGTTTGTTCCAAAGGAAAGTATCAAAAATGAAGTAATAAAGAACAAACTTGTATTTTATGATAACAATCTATTGGCTAATCCATTTATTGAAAAAATTTTAAAAGAACTTGCGGAGTTAAAAATTAAAGGAAAGCCTGTTTATTCAGAATGCCAAAGCGGATTTGATGGCAGATTACTTACTTTGAAACTCGCCAAATTGCTCAAAAAAGTACGGTTTATCAACCCAAGAATCGCTTGGGATGGCCCCTTCGAGGATTGGAATAAAATTGAAAAGCAGATAAATATCTTATGCAAAGCTGGCTATAAATCTAAAGAAATTTCAATTTTTATGATCTATAATTGGGAATATACTTTTGAAGAGATGGAATTGAAAAGAAAAAAGTGTTTCGAGTGGAATGTACAAATAGCAGATTGCAGGAATAGGCCATTAACTCAAGAATTTGATAATTATAATGGTCACATCGAACAAACATCCAAAGACTATTATATTCATGAAATCAAAGGCTGGACTGACTCAAATGTTAAGAAATTTAGAAAAAATGTGAGACGACAGAATATTTGTATAAGAAATCGCCATAAGTTCCATTCATCAGCATTAGAGCGAAAAAGAGTCCCCAAATCAGATTATTTTAAAATCATTTCTATGCCAGAGAATGATATCATAAAAATATTACCTGATGCTTGGTGGCCAGATCGTTCATGAGGAAAGCTCTTAGAGCGGTAACTACAGGAGCAACTGGCCTCTCTGCACCCCACGCAACTGTAATGCTCGCGCGCAACAGGCTTGATTTTGCTTACACGCCCCTGAATGCTGGGTACAGGGCTCCTGAGATCAAGACCTGCGTACTCAGGAAGCCGACGAGGTTCAGGAAGAGCATGAGGTGATAGGTGCAGCATGAGATTCCCGGGTTTAGAAATCTTTAAAGGGTTGTTCAGCATACGAGACTAAAGTAAGGTTTAGTAGATAATGAAAGGCATTATATGAGCTTCTGAGCATGGTTTCAGTAGAATTTGATTCTGAAGTTAATGCGATGTACATTCGCTTAAAAAAAGGAAAAGTGGATAAATCTGAACTTATAGCTGACAATGTTATTATTGATGTTGATAAAAAGGGAGAAGCAATAGGAATAGAGATTTTACTTCCAAAGCAGGATTTAAGGGTTTCGGAGATCGTTTCTAAGGCTCTGAAAGTGGAAGCATAAAATTACAGGGGCAACAGGTCCACCTACACCCCGCGCAACCTCACCCTGCGCTACACAAATTCCGGCGACCTGGTGCTTGATTTGATCAGGCCGATCAAATTTAAATATTCAGAGTACATTGTACTCAGCGATGGTCATCATGGTTGCAACTAACGAAGATATTCTCAGAGAACTCAAATTTCTAAGATCTGAAATAAAAGATTTAAAAAACCTGCTGGTTCCTGAGGTTGAGCCTGAGGAAGATGAGCTTGAAGCCATCAGGGAAGGTGAAAAAGAGTTCAAAGCAGGTAAATATGTCGATTGGAAGATACTAAAAGTGAGAAAAAGCTCCGATGTATAGAGTAATCTTAACAAAAAGAGCCGAGAAAAATTTTACTGAGCTACCTGAGGACATTCAAAGCAGATGCGGGGATATGGTGGCAGGATGATGGAAATCGGCGCCCTTGACGCTGGGGGATATTCTCAAGGTAACTTTACATCGAAGTATTTATAGACGTTTTGTCAATATCAAAATAACAAAACGATCCATGTCCCCGATAATCCGTACTGCTCCACGATATGACATGCTATTCAGCGAAGGTATATTCAACGGAACGCTTCTTATAGGACCAGACCCGCTGGGTTTGGATTTTGATTATAAAGTTTTCCTCCTGGCAAGGAGAAAATTGAGATCGATCGGCCTGCGGATGATTGATAGCAAACGAGGTCTGGAGGAATATCAGAAAATATTCAGTTTTAATGACAGTAGTATAAAAGCACGGATACGGCTTGTCCTCGGGCGAAATTATCGCGGCAACCTCCAGGAATTATGGCGCGAAACCCTTACACATGAGGATTTGATATACTTGAAAACCCATGCAGGATATGGCAGGCATCTTAGCTTAAGTGACGATGTCGGTTATTTTACCGATGCTATGAAAGAGGGATCTGATCACCCGCGCAAAAGACCATACCTGTTATTCTATCTTGATTGCTGCAAGAGCGAGATGTATTATAAGGAGGTATTGCGCGACTATGTGGGTGACGACATAGATCTTATACTCCATAAATGGTTCTGTGATTACAAGATAATAGGACCGGTGATAGTGCTTATCAATGAACTGATGAAAGGATCGGACTTTGAAACCATTGTTTCGAAAATGAACAATGAATATGGCATCCCGCATTTTGATGTGGAAGATGACCCAAAAGATTTGAGACTGGATAGAAAGATGGTCACATATTCCATAGGGGAAAGCGATAACCTACATACCAATTCGTTAAGCTAATAAACAAGATATACTATTACTTATCGATATGAGAGCGGTAATTCTTGCAGCTGGGGAAGGTTTGCGGTGCCGTCCCCTTACTCTGACTCGTTCCAAGGTGATGGTACCGGTTGCGAATAAGCCTTTACTTGAACATATTATAAGCGCAGTAGCCGAGAATGGTATCAGGGATATCATACTTGTTGTGGGATATAAAAAGGAGCGGATAATGGATTATTTCGGCGATGGTCTGGATTTTAGGGTAAACATCAGTTACGTCTTTCAGGATGCTCAACTGGGCACTGCCCATGCTGTAAAACAGCTAAGGAGACTGGTAGAGGGGGATTTTCTTGTACTTAATGGTGATAACCTTGTTGATGCCAATACTATAGCAGATCTTCTGACTGGCAGAAGCGGCTCAGTCACCCTGCTTGCTGTTGAGCGGGAGCAGACCCTTGGCTATGGGGTTGTGATCTCAGATGGCAGCAGAGTCAAAAAAATACTTGAAAAACCAAAGGAAGTTGTGAGCCATCTTGTAAACGCAGGGATATACATATTCTCTCCTGAGATTTTTGATGAGATCGATAAAACCCCTCTCTCTGAATCGGGAGAGTATGCGATCACAGATACCATTCAGCAGATGATAAATGATGACAGGAGCGTCAATATGGTAACATCAAGATCCATGTGGATGGATGCTGTCCATTCATGGGATTTCCTGAAAGCAAATGCTGTTGTTCTGGTGGACTGCAGGAGAAAATTAAGTGGGACAATTGAAGAGAGTGCTGTAATAAGAGGAAATGTAGTGATAGGTGAGAACAGTCTTATCCGTGGAGGCTGCTATATTGTAGGCCCTGCGATAATCGGAAGAAACTGCGATATAGGGCCAAACACTGTTATTCTACCCTCGACTGCAATCGGGGATAATACCTCAATCGGATCATCGGTCGAAATCCAGAACAGCATTCTCATGAACGATGTGAGGATCGGAAGTAACTCATACATATCCAACTCTATCATCGGGGCCAACAATACCATAGGTCCCCACCTCTCAACAGAGGTGGGACGGGACCTTATGATAGAGATGAAAGGGATACTGCACCATGCGGATACATTAGGAACAGTGATGGGGGATGACAACACCCTTGCTAACCGTGTGCTGATCAAGGCCGGAAAGATGATAGCAAACAACTGCAGTGTTGAGGCTGGTGTTACCGTGCATAAAGACATCCCTCCTGCTTCAATCGTGATCTGATATGTGCGGGATTATAGGGTATAACGGCATAAGGCAGGCTGCCCCGATACTTATTGATTCCCTGAAGAGGTTAGAGTACAGGGGGTATGATTCTGCCGGGATTGCTATTTTAAACAATAAGGCCATTGAAGTGCATAAGGATAAAGGCAGGATCATCGAGCTGGAGAGAGATCTTCCAGAGATTATAAGTACAGTTGGAATAGGGCACACGAGATGGGCAACACATGGGAGGCCAAATAAAGTAAATGCCCATCCCCATACATCTGGAGGTATTGCTGTTGTCCACAATGGGATTATTGAAAACTATCAGCATTTGAGGGATCGATTGACGCAATTGGGATACGTCTTTGTCTCGGAAACAGATACAGAGGCACTGGCGCATCTCATTAACCACTACTACAGGGATAACCTCATGGATGCGGTCGTATCTGCCCTGAATGACATAAAAGGGTCCTATGCAATAGCAGCACTATGCGGCAGCGAACTGGTTGCAGCAAGAAAGGACAGCCCCCTTATTATAGGAATAGGTGATGATGAGAACTTTATAGCCTCGGATATACCTGCTATTTTAAAATATACCAGGAAGGTAATCTTTTTAGATGATATGGAAGTTGCCTCTGTTACCCCGGATTGTGTATCTATTTTTGATATTAACAAGCAGCAGATCGAGAAAACGGTAAATACTATTGACTGGGACCTGGAAGCTGCTGAGAAATCAGGGTATGACCATTTTATGCTAAAAGAGATTCATGAGCAGCCCAGGGCACTTCACGAGACCTTTGCAGGCAGGATATCGGAACTGGAGGGTAATATCACCTTCGATGGCCTGAATCTGACAGAAGAGCAGATCAGAAGTATATCAAGAATAAGCATCATTGCATGCGGCACTTCTTTCAATGCAGGTCTGCTTGGGAAATACCTGTTCGAGTACCTGACGCATATCCATGTCGATGTTGAGATCGCATCAGAGTTCCGCTATGCTCACTCAAGTCCCGGGTCCCTGGTGATTGCAATATCACAATCAGGAGAGACAGCAGATACCCTTGCAGCCCTGCGTGAGGCGAAAAGTTTTGGATGCAGGACACTTGCGATTACAAATGTAGTAGGCAGCACTATTACAAGAGAAGTTGATAGTGTTATATATACACGATCAGGGCCTGAGATAGGAGTTGCTGCGACCAAGACCTTTCTCTCGCAGATTGGTGTGCTGTATCTTCTTTCCCTCTATTTTGGGAAAATAAAAGGGAAAATCAGCTCCGACCGTATAAAACTCATGCTTGTGTCCCTGAAAAAGCTATCAGCCCAGATAAGACGCATCCTCGATGATAAAGAATCGATAAGAGACTGTGCAGAAGCATTTGCATCTGCGAATGATCTCTTCTTTATCGGACGTACCTTTAATTACCCGATCGCCCTTGAGGGGGCCTTGAAACTTAAAGAGATCTCCTATGTCCATGCAGAGGGATATGCTGCAGGCGAGCTGAAGCACGGCCCTCTCGCCTTGATCACAAATAACACTCCTGTTGTTGCCATTGCAACAAGAGGACCGATTTATGATAAAATGGTCAATAATATCAAAGAGGTAAAGGCAAGAGAAGCTCCTGTTATCGCAATTGCTGATGAGAAGGATAGTGAGATAGAAAAATACGTGGATACAGTAATACGGGTTCCATCCACTGAGTATATCCTGTCGCCTGTTCTATCAACAGTGGTTGTGCAGCTTTTCTCGTATTATGTTGCAAAATCACGCAAATGTCCCATAGACCAGCCCAGGAATCTTGCCAAAAGTGTTACTGTGGAGTGAGCTATGTCTGAAAATCCAAAGTTCGGGTCCTCAGGGGTAAGAGGTATAGCAAACAAGGAGATCACCCCCCGATTTGCACTTAATTTCGGGCTTGCAGTGGGCAGCATCTATCCAGAGGTCGTGGTAGGCCGTGACCCGAGGATACCGGCTGCAATGATTGAAAGCGCAGTTGTGGCAGGACTGCTCTCAGCAGGAAGCAGGGTTGCCAGGATCGGTATGGCACCTACCCCCACCCTTGCTATTGCATCGCGGAACTACGACTGCGGTATCATGATCACTGCCTCACATAACCCTGCCCGGTATGTCGGGATAAAGATCTTTAAAGATGGGATGTCCTTTGATACAGGAGAGCAGATAGAGATAGAGGATATACTGAGGGAAGAAAAATTTCGATATGCAAGCTGGGAGAGTACGGGCTATCTGAGCGATATGGATACTGCTTTAAAAGATCACAGTGAGATCATATTGAAAAACACCAGAAGATCGAATCTGAGAGTCGTGGTTGATTGCGGCTGCGGCGCAGCCTCTGTAATCACACCCTATGTGCTCAGGGAAATGGGCTGTGCGGTGATAACCCTCAATTCACATCCTGATGGACACTTCCCTGGAAGAGAGCCTGAGCCGGTTGAGGAGAACCTGAGCCTGCTGAAAAGCACGGTAAGATCAGCGGGCGCTGATCTTGGTATAGCGCATGATGGGGATGCGGACAGGATGATGGCCGTGGATAATAAAGGACGTTTTGTGAGCGGGGATAAGATGCTTGCGTTTTTTGCAACACGGGAAGCCAGGAGAGCAATAGCAGTACCTGTTGATACATCAAGGGTCATTGATGACATCCTGAGCGGAATAAAGATCTCACGCACAAAGGTAGGGGATGTCTATGTTGCCGAGGAGCTTAAAAAAATAGATGGGGATCTTGGAGGTGAGCCATCAGGGGCATGGATCTTTCCAAAGATATCCCTCTGTCCGGATGGCATATACGCTGCATGCAGGCTTGTTGAACTCGTAGAGGAAGAGGGAGATCTCAGTGAACTGCTTGAATCCATTCCAGAATACCCTGTGAAGCGGGGCGCATTTATATGCGAGGATAAAAAAAGGGCGATGGCTAAAATAGCCAGAAGATTGGGAGAGCTTGGCAATATCAATACATTGGATGGCGTCAGGGTTGATCTTGATGAGGGGTGGGTCCTTGTGCGGCCAAGCGGTACAGAGCCGAAGATAAGAATAACGGTCGAATCAAAAGACAGGTGTGATGAGCTGTATAATATGGCATCTGATATCGTAAAGGGGGAAATATGAATATGAAGGCTGTCATCCTTGCAGCAGGGAAAGGCACCAGGATGGGACCTCTCACAGAGAGCAGGCCCAAGGTAATGCTGCCAATAGATAACAGGCCGATTCTTGAGCATATTATGATGACGCTTAAGGCTGCGGGTATAAAGGACTTCCTGGTGGTTATCGGGTATCGTAAAGAAAAGATAACGGATTATTTTGGAGATGGCTCAATACTGGGTGTTGGTATAGAATATATAGAGCAGCAGAATCCGAAGGGAACTGCCGACGCCATTGCCACTGCACGGGATTCGATAGATGAGAGGTTCCTGGTAACAAACGGTGATGTGCTCGCAGATTCTTCAGATATCAAAAAGATCCTCAGTGCTAGTGGAGATGCGGTTCTAGCCGCAAAGAGGGTAGCAGTTCCAGAAGAATACGGGATATTATACGTAAAAGGGAACAGGGTGGAGAAAATCGTTGAGAAGCCGAAAAAATCAACCTCCGACCTTGCAAATGCCGGTATCTACGTTTTTGAGCCTGTTATATTTGATGCAATCGATAATACAAAACCTTCTCCGCGTGGAGAGTACGAGATCACAGACTCTATCCAGTTCATGATAGATAGAGGGAACGAACTGAGCTGCGCAGTCCTTGAGAGATGGCAGGATATAGGGTTCCCATGGCACTTACTTACAGCCAGTGAGATGGCTTTGAATGAGCGGGAGGACTGGGATATACAGGGTGAGATCGAGCCTTACGTGACCCTGAAAGGGAAAGTGGCAGTTGGCAAAGGTACGATAATAAGGAGCGGCGCTTATATCACCGGGCCTGTGGTCATTGGAGAGAACTGCGATATAGGGCCAAACTGCTTTATCAGATCCAGCACAATCATTGCAGATAATGTAAGGATCGGGAACGCTGTGGAGGTGAAGAACAGCATTGTGATGAGCGGAACCAACATAGGACATTTAAGTTATATCGGGGACAGTATTATCGGTGAAAAATGCAATTTCGGGGCCGGCACCAAGGTGGCGAATTTAAGGCATGATAACAGGACGGTGATGGTAGAGCTCGGAGGAAGGAGACTCAATTCTGGAAGGCGGAAATTAGGTGTAATAATGGGGGATGATGTACACACGGGTATAAACAGCATGATCAACGTGGGTACAACCATAGCCAGCAGGGCGTTTATTGATCCGGGTGAATTTATAAAAGGAACGTACCCTGCGAACAGGTGAACTACCTCATGCTAAAGCTGTGATCAATAATACCTGTTTGAAATAATTCCGTAAGTGTTTGTAATCTTCTGAATATGAAATCTTCATCTGATTTTTTTCAACATCCTGTTTATTTCATCGATATCAAAAGCCTCAGGATCGAAACTTCCGCCTGCCCAATCCAGCATATCCTCATGATCTGGATGATCTGGATCCTGAATTGCCTCAAGAAACTCATAATACCCGCCGATTCCGCCGCAATCTTCAGGAGGGCTTGCACGTTTGCCTTTGATACAGATCGGATGTTGCTTATCTGATTCAGGCGGCAGGATCTTTTCAACCAGGATTTTATGGCGCCAGTAGTCTCCAAAATCGTATATGTACTCAAACTTCGTTCCCTCTCCGAAAATAACCTTACTCAATCTCACATTTCTTTCATTTTTCACTTCATGAAAATCGTCCGGGTCGGGTTTGCCATAAGACTCCTCATCGATAACAAACTCATGGAGATGGTAATCATCCCATCCCATGACCACCTGCAGTATCCGGTGAAGTTTGCCAAGTGTAGTATCGCTTGTAACCAGAATCCTTCGCCAGATCGGTGGACTGATGCCATCCAGTGTTACCTTCATCTGGTAAACGTAAATATCTTTGATCTGATCTATTTTAGCCATATCCATTCCTCTTTATTTAAATATTGTTCAATAATTTGGCAGTATTCTCATATATACGTTTCTCCAGCTCCCGCGCCTCGGCATTGAGTTTCTCATCCTGAACCTGCTCTATCGGCTTTCGATCCTGGCTCCCTCATTCCTTGCCTTTGTAATAAAAACCTCTCCTTTCCCATCAAGAAACTCGCTTGCTATTCTCTTGAGGTTATCTGCATCCTCTCCAAATGCGTACACAGCAGGGCCGAATGAGCTCATACCCGCGCCGTAAGCCCCCTGGTCTCTTAGCATATACATCAATTCCCTTGATACTGGCTGAAGTTCTATCTCCTTTTTCTTGAAGCCTGTATCCTGTATGGCATTGATGCTGCTGCCAAAGGTTACAATATCTTCCTCAGCAAGCGCAGGAAGTAGTTGCATCAGGATGATATGGGATAGTTCTTCAACCTCCCGCAGCGGCACCGGACATTCTCTCTGGAATATACTTATCTCTTTTTCTCTTGATGCGCCTCTCTGCCTGGGTATTGCGACCACGATATCCCAGTCCGGAAAATCTTTTCTTATTAGAACGGGCGCAGGAGGAAGCCTGCTTGCTGAGGAGGGAAGAAAATCCTTCTTATCGCTGAATCTATGGCCGCAGTCAAGAATGAATCCGCCGCTCTCAAATGCTGCCACACCAATACCGCTTGTCCCTCCACGCCCTATTCTCCTGGCAACCTCATATACGCTCAGGCCAAGGGCGTATAACCTGTTAACAGCCATGCCTGCTGCCAGAGAAGCCTGTGTTCCTGAGCCCAGGCCAATATGCGAGGGGTACTCCTCCCCGATAGATATATGTACGCCCGCTCCCTCTGGCAGAAGCATCATTGCACTGTTCCTCATGCGCTCAAGATGCTCACTGGTCCCTGTTATCTCTGTAGTGCCTGATCTCTCTGCATCGATGCTGATAAGAGGTTTATCAAGAGTAAGTCCGATACTGCCGTCAACACGGCCCCTTGAGGCGTTCATATCAATCAGGGTTAGATGCAGTCGCGAAGGAGTGGTTATTTTTAACATGTGAACCTGTCTTTTGAAGTTGTTAATTTAGCTTTTTAACTAAATAGTTTGTCTTCTCCTGTGAGAACAAAGCTATTAAGTTTATTCAGTATATTATAAGTAGACAACAGGATGAAAAATTATGGTTTATGATGTGGTTATAATCGGAGGAGGGCCGGCAGGTCTCACCGCAGGGATATATGCAAAACGTGCGATGTTAAAAGCGCTACTTCTTGAGAAAATAGGCATGGGCGGCCAGATAATTATTACTGATCTTATTGAGAATTACCCCGGGTTCACTGAAATATCAGGTGCAGAGCTTGCACAAAAACTGGAGGAACACGCAGGGAAATTCGGCCTTGAGACAAAGAGCCTGGCTGAAGTCACAGGGATTGAGGACAAAGGAAAAACAAAAGTTGTGAAAACAGCGGATGGTGATATAGAAGCAAAAGCCGTGATAATAGCATCAGGCACCACACCCAGGAAATTAGGAGCACGGGGAGAACTTGAATTTACAGGCAGAGGGGTATCTTACTGTGCTACGTGTGATGGCTTTTTCTTCAGGGACAAGGTCGTTGTTGTGGTAGGAGGAGGGGATTCCGCAATTACTGAGGCCATCTTCCTGACCAAGATGGCAAAGAAAGTAATTATCGTTCACAGGCGTGATAAGCTCAGAGCCGAGAAAATAAATCAGGAACATGCCTTTGCGAACCCGAAGATAAGCCTTGTATGGGATTCTGTGGTTGAAGAGATAGCCGGTAAGCAGGTAGTCGAGAAGGTGATTGTAAGGAACGTAAAGACAAACCAGACCTCGGAAATAAAAACAGACGGGGTGTTCATATATGTGGGTCTGATTCCCAATACTGGTTTCGCAGATGTCAAAAAAGACGACCGGGGTTTCATAATCGCAAACGATAAAATGGAAACATCTGTCAAGGGCATCTTCGTGGCAGGGGATTGCAGGAACACACCGCTGCGCCAGATAGCCACGGCCGTAGGCGATGGGGCAATCGCAGCAGTATCTGCAGAGAGGTATATAGAAGAATCACAGCAGTATCTGCAGAGATAGAAGCATTATAGATTTAAAAAATAAGGAACCGCAGATACACGCAGATGAACGCAGATTTATAAAAAGGCATCTGCGTTTATCCGCGTTCATCTGCGGTTTATGCATTTCTATACTTTAAAAAATAAATTAATAATATAAAGGGATCATCTTCTCCTCTGCCTGAGTATATAAACCACTGAAAGCGTTGTTATTGCCAGGACTATATCAAATCCTGCAGCCTTCTTTGTCTGATCTTCTGTTTGAGCTGGATCTATTGCCTCTGCTTGAACCGTTGATTTGGTGATGTTTGCTTCTGCTGGTGTTGTTGGTGTTATCACATCTCTCAATCCTGTTATGGCGAATGAAGAGAAGGAATCTGTTTTTGCCTCATAGTAGGTGTATGTGCTGTCCCTGGATTTTTCCGTGGTCTCAAGAGTAATCCATCCGTTTCCATCCCACTTGACCATCTTGCTATCACTGCCTGCAAGCTTGCTATTATTAAGCCACGAGTTCTCAACCCTGAATCCTATAACAGCTTCCTTTATATTCCTGGGTACAGCAAAACCTGATGTTCCAACCCAGATGTTTACATTTCTATAAACAACACCCTGCGGAGGACTTTTTACTAGCGAAGATGTGTTTCTCAGCACTTCTACAGCAGCAGTAACGTCTCCAGCACTGGTATTACCCGTTATATTGACAAACAATATGGGATTGCTCTTGTTAGCGAATTTGTATGATGTGACCTTATCTTTAAAGATATGAAGATCATATTTCTCTTTTATCTCGATATTTGCGTAACTCTCACCTGAAGCTCCGCCGCCACCGCCTCCACTGCTTCCACTGCTACCGCTACTGCTGGTTTGTAAAGATGCGCTGTACGCAAGCGGAAGGTAGTCGGTATTGTTACCATCGAGGGCGTATGGCGAGTCGCAAATCCCATCACTATCACTGTCTGTGCAGATCTGGCTGTAGCCTGTGCCGTTTGGATTTGCCCAAAAGTTTCCACCAAGATTTGGACCTCCGATTATGTTCTTTCCAGCAGTTTTTGAGATATTCCAGATGTTGTTCCCATTATCCCAAGCGTTATTGATATTGTTGAAGTAGTTATTGTGGATGAGGTTGTCGTTGGAATCCCATAATCTAATACCATATTCATAATTCTCTGTCAACGTAATGTTGTAAATGATATTGTTGTTGGGGTTCCACATATTAATGCCATATTCGTTATTCCAGTTTGCATCATTCCCAGTCAGCGGTTTGTTATGGATGAAATACCACATATTGGTGTCAAATTCGTTATTCTCTGTCAACTTATTGTTATGGATGAGGTTATTTCTGGAATTCCATAAATTGACGCCATATTCGCTATTCCGGTTTGCATCATTCCCTGTCAACTTATTGTTATGGATGAGGTTGTTTTTGGAATACCACAAATTGATGCCATATTCGTTATTCCAGTTTGCATCGTTCCCTGTCAACCTGTTGTTACTGGAAGAGGAAAGAGTCATTCCACGTAGGTTTTGGTTTGCTGTGTTGTTGCTCAGGGTGTTATTGTTAGAATAGTCGACGATGATTCCATAGAGATTATTCGAGGCATTGTTATTATCCAGCCAGTTGTTATCGGAATACAATAACTGGATACCTCTATTGTCATTTGAGTTTGCGGTACTCTCGTTCACAGTATTATTGCTGGAATTGTCCAGAAATATGCCAGCATAACCCATATTTAAGTTTGCAGTGTTCCCGTTTAACATGTTGTTTTGGGAATAGCTCAAATAGATCCCATATATATTGTTAGAAGCATTTACGTTTTGTATTCTTGAATTAGTAGTATTCCAGAAAAATATTCCGTTACCATTTTTATTCAAACTGATGTCTTTAATGGTCACATTTATACAGTTTATACAATAGATAGTTCCAGCATTAATAGAAGCATCATAAATCTTATCCGAAGTGTTTCTTAAGTAATAGATAGCCTTTCCGTCTAATATGTTACTTATGTCAATGTAATTATTAAAATCTGAATCATTTTTCCCGAATAAGAAGAAATTATATTTGTTCGATGTCATTATGTTGTCTATAACTGAATTGCTTTTAGAAGAGTAAAAATAGATGCCTATATTATTATTGGAGGCATTATTGCCAAGCAGCATAGTGTTTAGTGAATAATATATATCGACACCTATGACGTTTTTCGATACATTGTTGTCACTAAGTATATTGTTGCTTGAATAATATATATAGATGCCACGGTAGTTGTTATATGCGGTATTAGAACTTAGCATGTTGCCGCTGGAGGAGTCTGTAGCAAAACCAAAGTTAAGGTTTGAATTTGCAACGTTGTGGCTCAGTATATTATTATTGCTTGAAGAATCCATATGTATACCAAATGAATTGTTCATGGCAGTATTATTTTTTAGCGTATTATTGTTCGAAGATTCTAAAAGAATACCAATACTATTTTTTATTACACTATTACCATCTAACATGTTGTTGCTTGAAGAATATAAGTAAATACCGCCATAGCAATTGTTCGAAGCATTATTATTATTAATATTATTATTGTTTGAATTTACTTTTATTCCTGCGTATGGATAGCAAATAACAATTGGCCAGTTAGTAAGCGTTGCATTCGTAGCTTCAAATCCTTCAAGAGTGCTTCCTCCTGCGCTCAGTGTTATGGCGTCGCCTCTCCCATTAGCATCTACAACAGGCTTTCCCCCACCGTTATTGATTCCGCGCAGGATAAGTGGCTTGCTAACATTCACATTTTCATAATACGTTTCGCTATAAACTAATATCGTATGCCCGTTTAAAGTGTCAGATGAATCTATTGCTGCTTGAATCGTTGAGAAATTTTTCCCGGTATCTTGATTGTGAACTGATGCTGTCAATGGTAAATAATCGCCCATATTTACATCTGCAAAATTTTTATTATAGGGAAGTAAAGTATCACCTATACGATCTCCATCAGTATCTTTTCCACTATAATCGGACCAATAATTACCTCCAATGTAAGAACCACCGATGATGTTAGTTCCTACAGTCTTTGAAATGTTCCAGATGTTATATCCATCAGCCCACACATTTTGTTGATTGCTAAAGTAGTTGTTGTAGATAGTATTGTTATTGGAAGAGTATATATGTATGCCATATCCGTTATTCAAGCTTACAGTATTGCTTATAATTATATTATCATTGCTGAAGTTATCTATATTTATGCCCCCGTTGTTTCGGTTAGCAGTATTGCTGTTCAGAATATTACCTATGGAAGAGGTTAAATAGATACCATCGTAACTATTGTTCGATGCATTGTTGCCATTCAAAATGTTTATGTTGGAAGAATATAGATAGATACCGTAGTTATTACTCGAAACATCGCTTCTGTTCAAAATGTTGCTGTCAGAAAATACTGTATAAATTCCGAAGTAATTATTCGAAACACTGATATTTTGTATCCTTGTTGCATTGGTTTTCCAAAAAAACAATCCTATATAGTTTTTATCTAAATTTACATCTTTTATAGTTACATTTATACAATTTATGCAATAGAAGGTTCCAGCATTAGTAGAAGAGTTATAGACAGCATTTGTGATATTTTTTATATAATAAATGTTTTTCCCATTCACTATGTTGTTTGTGTCAATTTGGTTGTTAAAATGCGAATCAGACTCGCCATATAACCAGAAATTATATTTATTTTCTGCCATTATGTTGTTCATAAGTTCGTTTCCACCAGAAGAGTACAGCAAGATGCCTACGTTTTTGTTCAAGCTTGCATTATTACCAGCTAGCGTATTACTTTTGGAAGAATGTAGATAGATTCCATAATAGTTGTTTGAGTCTGCAATGTTGTCTTTTATTGTATTATTACTTGAAGAGAATAGATGGATACCGCTATGACCATTAGAATTCGCTACGTTGCTATTCACCGTATTGTTATTTGAGAACAAAAATATGCCATATTCTCTATTCGAACTTGCTATATTACCGACTACTGTGTTGTTTGAAGAGAAAATAAAAATACCATTGTTATTATTCGAAACATTGTTATTTCTTATTATATTATTATTCGAAAGAACTGATATTCCATCCCAATAAGAACTGTTCTTTGCATTGAATCCTTCAAGTGTGCTATTTCCTGCACTTAGGCTTATAGCGATAGGGTTACCTCCTGCATCCACCACAGGCATTCCTCCCCCATTATCAATGCCAAGCAGGATAAGCTGCCTACTGACATTCACATTCTCATAATACGTCCCGCTGTAAACCAGAATCGTATCCCCCGCGCTCGCATTATCTATCGCATCCTGAATTTTCGTATAATCTGCACCGCCGCTGTCGTCCACCGTAAGTGTAGCTGCGCCTGCGCCACCGATCAGCAGTAATAATACAAGCATCGCTATTCCAGCCGCTATTCCGAGGGTATGTCCTCCACAAATGTTATTTGATATCATTTTTACACCACCTAGATGCGTAATCCTCTCACGGTTGCATTTTTGAACAAGATCACCTTATCTAAAGAAGGAATTATCTTTTCCTCTGCCTGAGTATATAAACCGCTGAAAGCGTTGTTATTGCCAGGAGTATATCAAATCCTGCAGCCTTCTTTGTCTGATCTTCTGTTTGAGCTGGATCTATTGCCTCTGCTTGAACCGTTGATTTGGTGATGTTTGCTTCTGCTGGTGTTGTTGGTGTTATCACATCTCTCAATCCTGTTATGGCGAATGAAGAGAAGGAATCTGTTTTTGCCTCATAGTAGGTGTATGTGCTGTCCCTGGATTTCTCCATGGTCTCAAGAGTAATCCATCCGTTTCCATCCCACTTGACCATCTTGATATCACTGCCTGCAAGCTTGCTATTATTAAGCCACGAATTCTCAACCCTGAACCTGATGATAGCTTCCTTTATATTCTTGGGTACAGCAAAACCTGATGTTCCAACCCAGATGTTTATATTTCTATAAACAATACCCTGCGGAGGACTTTTTACTAGCGAAGATGTGTCTCTCAGCACTTCTACAGCAGCAGTAACGTCTCCAGCACTGGTATTACCCGTTATATTGACAAACAATATTGGATTGCTCTTGTTAGTAAATTTGTATGATGTGACCTTGTCTTTAAAGATATGAAGATCATATTTCTCTTTTAGCTCGATATTTACGTAATTCTCACCTGAGGCTCCGCCGCCACCACCTCCACCACTGCTTCCACTGCTGCCGCTACTGCTGCTACCTCCATTTCCACTCTCGGTCGGTGTAGGTGTTGGAGATTCAGTTGGTGTCGGGGTTGGAGTTGGAGTTACAGAACCTCCAATGTGCACAGCTATCGGCATGAACCTCAGTATATTTGCATTATTTGCTAAATTGAACTTCAGGTTGCCAATCAAATCCACAGTTGTACTCCACTTCGTATCCAGACTGACAGTTGTATCTCTATTTTTGAGTCCCAGGCGTTTATTGGCGGTATCCAGATCAACGACTGTGAATACACCGAACATATCTCCACTATGGATAGTTATTACATCTGATGATATCGCCCATGTATATCTGAGCTGCACAAGGTCGGTGGTTGCACCTGCGAATATAGCATCAACATAAGTTACAAAAAGTGGAACATAAGCCTCATCTGCAATACTATTTTCAACGTAGGTATATACCTTACCCTGGGCAATTATTTTATCATCCTTCTTTATGCCATCCTTGCTCAATACAAGCCATACCTGCCTTGGGGTTGCATTAGCATCAATGGACTGAGCGGTCAATGTCCAGCCGCCGCCCATATCCCATATCTCGCCTACGGCAAGAGTTTTATTATCAGTTGCTGTCTTGCCTTGCTCAAGCACCAGCTTGGAAAGTTTGTCTACCCTACCATTAAGTGCTACATACTTATCTCCCTGCCAGCCAACAATATAATAGCTGCCGTTCTCAAAAGCTTGTCCTTGCCCTGTTCTCTCCAGACCCGCTTCTGAAGCAGCGGAAACGTTACTATCAAAAGCTTCTTTTACAATATTCAGCATCTTTGGTTGAGCACTTGTACGATAAGCCAGGTTATTTTTGCTGATAATTCTCTGATATGCGCTCATATCTGTCTGAAGTATCTGCAGTGATTCACCGCCAGTATTATCATCCAGGTCATAGATGAATCCCGCAAAGTTAGAGACATTCCAGATCGCGGCATTGCCCGTGCCTCCAAATCTATTGATTGGAGTCTCATTCCATACAGTTCCACTTAGCTCGTATGTTCCCTGATGTGTGCGCATGATTATTGGCATGACTCTCAGGGTATCGTTATCAGCTACCCTTAACTTCAGGTTGCTTGTGAGATCCAAAGTTGAGCCTTTGATAAGACTTACTGATAAGTCAGTATTCTTAAGACTCAGAGTCTTACCTGTATTATCAATAACTGCATCTTTGAATATTCCATAGGCATCCTCACTCTGAATAGTTGTTACTGAAGTAGAGATCGCCCATGTATACCTAAGCTGCACCATATCAGTAGTTGCACCTGTAAACACGCTATCAACATAGGTTACGAGCAGGGGTACATCAGTCTCGTTTGAGATGTTTTTCTCAACATAGGTATATATACTCCCCTGTGAGACGAATATATCATCTTTTTTCACCCCGTCTTTTCCGAGTACAAGCCAGGCCTGCCTTGGACTTGATTTAGCATCTATTGACTGTGCCGTGAGCGTCCAGCCGTCACCAAAATCCCATGTCTCACCTGTTATAAGGGTCTTCTTCTCGGCTGTTGCTGTGCCATGCTCAAGCACCAACTTAGTCAGTTTATTAATCTTACCGTTTAATGCAACATATTTCTCTGCCTGCCAGCCGACTATGTGGTAGTTACCACCTTCAAATGCCTGGCCTGGGCCAGTTCTCTTAAGACCCTTCTCTTGTGCAGCAGTTGCATCGCCCCCGAATCCTTCTTTGACTGCATTTAACATCTTAGGCTGTGCAGAGGTATTATAATACAGCCCGTCTTTTGATATGTTTCTTTCTGAGACATTGATGCTCTTTATACTAAGTTCTTCTTTGCCAAGATTATCTCTCAGGTCATAATAAAAGCCTGCGAAGCTCTGTGTAGTCCAGGTAACAGGAGGAGTGGACAGGTTAAACCCGCCGGCAATTGCCGTCTCACTTGCCACTGTTCCACGGACCTCGTATGTTCCATATGCTGGAGTTGGTGTGGCTGTCGGAGCTGGAACAGGGATAAGATATCCTTTTGTTATGATTATATATGTTGCATTACTGATCAATATACTGCCATTTGTCTCAGAGTACTGAGTCACGTTCATGAGCTGTACTGCACTGGTTGGGTTGCCGGCAAATATGGTGCTAACTTCTGAGTATAATATTTTACTAGAGTTGTCATATCTATAAACTTCACCCGCCATTACTATTTTTTCATCCACCATTGTGTCAGTCCTATATAATCGAAGCCACACCATGCGCGGAGTTGCTTTCTGATCGATCCCAAGAACAGAGATTGTATAATCCTCGTATAACGGCTGGTCAGTCCTGTTTATTACTCCGGATATAAATGAGTACGTGGAATTATTTATGAGAACCTCTCCAGATGCCTCTGAATACTGGCTGACTTCTTTTAGTTTTACAATGCTTGATGTTTCTCCTTCAAATATTGCATCCACTCTAGCAGTAAAAATAGTTAAATTAGAATAATTATAGTAATATCTCTGTCCCCAGGAAACGATAGCATCATCCACTATGGTATCGTTTTTCAATAGCTCAAGCCAGACCAAGCGCGGTGCTGCTATGATATCTATATCCATCATCCGTAACTCATACCCATCATTAAGCTCCCAGCTAATCCCCGTAAAGTTTGCTGATTTAAATAAATGAGTTTCATTGATCAGTAGCGGGTTTCCCGTGCTCTCGGAATACTGACTTGCATTTATAAGCCTGACAAGGTTTCCCTGCGTACCATTAAATATCACATCTACCGTTGCATTGAACGTACAGTTATAGGATGGACAGTATTCAAACACATTACCCTGGGTTACTACACTGTCTTTAACTATTATCCCATTTTTGGATAACTGTAATCTTGCCTGTCTTGGACTTGCCCTTCTGTCTATATCTGTGAGATTCAGGACATAATCTTCCTGAAGGTTCCATGATGCCATTGCAGCAATCGGAAGTGAATGTGCCTGTATTTCAGTTGTACCGTTTGTGTACCCTGCTTTTCCAGCCTCGGCAATTATGGTTCCATTATAAGTGGCATTAATGTTTATGTTAGCCTGACCGTTTGTTCCAGTAATGCCGCTTTCCACTGCTGCCCCGCTCAAGCTCACAGTTGCCCCATTGATGGGTGACCCGTTCGATGTAACTGTAAATATCACATCTGTAGGAGTGCCAGCAGGTATGCTCACAGAAGATGCAGTAATATTTAGTCTTGGCTCAACCGTAGGATAAAATTTTAAGTAAGTGGTATTATCAACGACTTTAAATTTGATATTCCCAGCTAAATTTATAGTAGTATTGGGAGCAAGAGAAATTGTATAATCATTATCGAATTTTATCTTATTATCAGATGATGAGATTACTCTAAGTAAGCCAAATCTATCACCAGTCCGAACTTCAGTGATAGTTCTTGATATCAACCATGTATACTTCAATACAACAGAATCTGTGGTTGTGCCTGCAAATATACTATCTATATATGTCACAAACATAGGCACATCAGTCTCGCCTGCAAGGCTATATTGAACGTATGTATAAACATCACCTTGTGCAATTACTTTATCATCAAGCTTTATTCCATCCTTACTCAATGTGACCCATGCCTGTCTCGGTGACACCCTGGCATCGATTGACTGCGCTGTCAATGTATAGCCACCGCCCATGTCCCATGTCTCGCCTACAGTGAGTATTTTCTGTTCAGTGCTTCTCTGCTCAAGTACAAGTTTTGTTATCTTGTTCGCTTTTCCATTCAGGGCTATGTATGGCTCTCCGAAGAGGTTTACTTTAGCGTAATAGTTACCTTTATTGACCTTATTGCCAGCACTATCAAGAGCACGTTCAACGGATAAGCCTTCATTTTTAGAGATTTCATACTCTACCAGGTATCTTGTTGTATTATACACCAATCCCGCACCTGAAGAATTATCCCAGTTCCTGATTGTTCGTGTCTTTCCATCAGCAGCGCCCAGATCTGTCTGAACGATTGTTAAATCCTCATTGCCAGTTCCGCTAACGTTGAAACCATCAAAGTTTGTAGAATTCCACGTGAATGGCAACGAGCTTCCTGATTCTTCATCCCATATTGTAGTTATACTTACCGCGTCTGCGCCACCTACCAGCAGTAATAGTATAAGCACCGTTATTCCAGCCGCTATTCCGAGGGTATGCCCTCCATAAATGTTATTTGATATCATTTTTCCCACCTCTACATAGATGTGTAATCCCTCATGATCACATTTTTGAGAAAGATCACCAATCCAGAATCAATGTACTCTAGATGTACTATATATATGTTTCTATAGTTTTAAAAGCACTAACTCTGCTGGATAAAGCATGGTGTAGTACTAAAAAGCCAGAGCTCAAATAAAGACAAAAAATCGATTTATTTGGTAAATCCCAAATTATAACTAAATAATTATCCTCTACCCGCTCTTTGGCAAAAACGGTGTAAGCCATTCAAGGAATGAGTTCATGCTCCGTGTCTGGAGGTAGAGCGTCCCTGTACCCCTGAACTCTGCTACAAGACCTTCGCCGCTGAGCAGGGTTGATTTCAGGCCACCGACTCTTTTTACACTGTAATCAAGTCCTTCTGTGAAGGCCACCATGTGTCCTGTGTCAATGGTAAAGCTCTCATCCTTTAGCCTGACCTCATGTATGGCGCCAAAACTTGAGATGTACGCATCACCCTTTCCGCTCATCTTCAGGAGAAATAATCCTTCTCGTGAAAAAAACGATCTTGCCCCGCCCCACTTGGTGTCAAGGCTAAGCTCTGGAGAGGATGCAATGTAGCTTCCGTTCTGGATATACAGCGTCTCGCCATTGAGCCTGTGGTGGGTGATATCGCCCTGATATGGCGGCGCAAATCCCACCACACCTTTTGAATTTGCAGTAAAGGTATTGGTAAAGAAAGATTCGCCTCCGAGCAAACCTCGCGTGAGCGCCCCAAAGACGCCACCCTTTGCCTTTGTACTGATCCCGATCCCTGGGGACATATATACCATGGCTCCTGCCTCTGCTTCAATACGTTCTCCTGCCTCAAGCCTTATCTCAAGAAGGGTATAGGCTGGCTTATACATGATCTCGTGCTGCATGATGGGGATAATAGTTATATCTGTTCTTAAACCTGGCGTTTCACTGCAGGCAATAGGTGATGTTGCATCATATTTATTTACACGACCTAACTTGATTTAAGTTTGCTATGAAAAGAAATGGGTTATATTATAGTCTGCTGCATAGCAATCAATAAAATATTAACCGCAGATGAACGCCGATAAACGCAGATACGACGCAGCAAATCTGCGTTCATTTGCGTTTATCTGCGGTTCAAAAATCCAAGGGGTAATACGAAATCTGTGCGCATCCGTGTTATCCGTGCAATCCGTGTCCTATCGTCTGCCTCATAACCAGTTATGTATGGATTCATATGTTATTTTTCGTGCCCATTCTTATCGATATCTACTTAATTAAGATATTTGATTCTTCCTTCGCACGATTTTATATAATAAAAAACATATAAATTAACAATTATTATACCTATAGATCATAACCGATTTTGAAATAATAATTATAATATATAATAGATAAATTTATAAGAAATATCTACATAAAATATGATTATTATTCGTATATATGCGAATAATATGAGCAGATAGTTATCGATATGATAGGAGATCGTTCATGAAGATACCAAGAAAAAAGTTTCCAGCTTTGAGTAGCACTGCTGCTGATCATATATCAGGAATTCACTGGCAGAGCATAAGAACACCAATTGGTTTTGATCCGGGGTATGCAGCATGAGTTCCACAACGGATACCAGTACTGTTCTGACCAGAGGAAAGATCACACGAAGGGATTTTATAAAAATCTCTTCGGCTGCCGTTGCAGGCCTCAGTATGAGCAAACCTGTGCTCTCGGCTTTGAATTTTATTCCCCAGATTGATAATCCCCTTGATTATTATCCTGAAAGAGACTGGGAAAAGATATACCGTGACCAGTTTAGATATGATTCTACTGTTCACTTCCTGTGCGCCCCTAATGATACCCATAACTGCCTCCTCCGTGGGTATGTTAAGAATGACATAATCACCAGGATCGGGCCCAGTTATGGTTACGGGAAAGCAGAGGATGTTTACGGGAATAAAGCATCCCACCGATGGGATCCGCGTTTATGCCAGAAAGGGCTTGTGATGGTTCGCAAGATATACGGGCCAAGAAGAGTGAAGTACCCGATGGTCAGGGAGGGTTTCAAGAAATGGATCGATGATGGATTCCCAAGAGATGATGATGGGAGAATGCCAGAGAAATACATAAAGCGTGGGAAAGAATCCTTTTTGCGGGTTACATTTGAAGAGGCATGCGAGATTGTTGCAAAGTCAATGGAAAACATCGCAACCACGTATTCAGAGAAGAAAGGGGAGGAGCTTCTTAGAAAGCAGGGTTACGATGAATCAATGATCGAGACGATGCACGGCGCAGGAACGCAGGCGCTGAAGTTCCGCGGCGGGATGCCACTTCTGGGTGCAACAAGGATATTTGGAATGAACCGTTTTGCAAACTCACTTGCCCTCCTGGATGATAGAATCAGAGGGGCAGGAAAAGAGAATGCCTTCGGCGGCCGGGCCTTTGACAGTTACTCCTGGCATACTGACCTGCCTCCAGGACATCCGATGACATGCGGACAGCAGACAATAGATTTTGATCTGGCCACAGTGGAAAATGCAAAAATGGTGATCTGCTGGGGAATGAACTGGATTGCCACAAAAATGCCTGATGGGCACTGGCTCACAGAAGCCCGCCTTAAAGGGACAAAGGTTGTGACAGTGGCATGTGAATACCAGTCAACATCCAGTAAGGCAGACAGTGTTATAGTGGTCCGTCCTGGAAGCGATCCAGCATTTGCACTGGGGCTTGCTCATGTCATTATCAGGGATAACCTCTATGACATAGATTTTGTGAAAGGGCACACCGATCTGCCGTTACTGGTGCGGATGGATACTCTTAAACTTTTGAAACCGCAGGATATAACTAAGGATTATAAACCGCACGAATTGAGGAATACACAGATACTTAAAGAAGGAGAGAAAGCGCCTCCAAACATAAAACAGGATCGCCAGATAGTAACTGAAAAACTGCGCAATGAATGGGGAGATTTCGTTGCCTGGAATCAGGATACCAGCAAGGCAGAGATCGTTACGCGGGACGATGCAAGCACGGTAAAAAATTTTGCTCTTGAGGGTGAATTTACAGTTGATACCATTGAGGGTAAAAAAGTCACTGTGAGACCTGTGTTTGATCTGATGAAAGAACATGTCTCCTACTTTACTCCAGAGGTGGTAGGCGATATCTGCCGTGTAAATCCGGCCGCAGTCATCGATCTGGCCAGAGAGATCGCCAATTATAAATCAGAAACCCTGATTCCGGTTGGAATGGGTCCGAACCATTTCTTTAATAATGACCTAAAAGACCGCGCTATATTCCTTGTTTGCGCCCTGACTAAGAACATAGGATTCCATGGCGGAAACATTGGCAGTTTTGCCGGCAACTACCGAGGCGCCTATTTTAATGGGCTTCCCCATTATATCGATGAGAATCCTTTTGATATCGAGCTTGACCCATCCAGGAACTCTCGCATCAAAAATTACTCTAAAAAGGAATCGGCACATTATTATAACTACGGTGACCGCCCCCTCAGGGTAGGCAACAAGCTTTTTACAGGACAGAGCCATCTTCCCACTCCAACCAAGTTCTTCTGGTTCAATAATGGGAATTCAATCCTGGGGAATCTGAAATGGCATCATGATTTCGTGATGAACACGCTTCCCAGGATAGAATGCGTGGTGGTGAATGACTGGTGGTGGACAGCGTCCTGTGAATATGCTGATGTTGTTTTCGCTGTGGATTCATGGGCTGAGCTAAAGTTCCCTGACATGACAGCAGCAGTCACCAATCCTTTCTTGCAGATCTTTCCAGGGACTCCCCTGAAAAGGCTGCATGATACCCGCGGCGATATAGAAACATTTGCCGGCGTGGGTAAGGCACTGGCTCAGGTTACAGGCGACAGCCGCTTTGCTGATTACTGGAAGTTTGTCGATGAGCACAAGGTCGAGGTTTATCTTCAGAGGATCATAGATAACTCCACTGCTCTTCGTGGTTACAGTATAGAGGATCTGGAAGCCAGGGCAAAGGAAGGCATACCTGCGCTTCTTATGACGCGAACCTATCCCAAGATCATGGGCTGGGAGCAGTCAAACGAGAACAGGCCTCATTACACAAAATCAGGAAGAATGGAGTTCTACCGGGATGAGGATGAATTCTTAGAGCATGGTGAGAACATTCCCGTTCACCGCGAACCTGTGGATGGCACGTTCCATGAACCCAACGTGATCGTTTGCGGTGCAACAGATCTGATAAGGCCAAAAGGCCCGGAGGAATATGGATTATCCAGGGATGATCTCTCTGTTGAAGTAAGGCAGGTGCGCAATGTGGTGATACTGCCTGCAGACCTTACAAAAACCGTCCATCCACGGCGTAAGGATGGATTCACCCTGGTTTATATAACGCCCAAGTACCGCCACGGGGCGCATACAACGCCCGTGGATGTCGATCTTATGTCCCTTTGGTTCGGTCCTTTCGGGGATGTGTACCGCAGGGATAAAAGGATGCCCTGGGTTGGAGAAGGATACATAGACCTGAACCCTGAGGATGCAAAAGAGCTGGGAATAGAGGACGGGGACTATGTCTATATCGATGCCGACCCTGAGGACCGGCCGTTCCGCGGATGGCAGGACAAACCAGAGGATCACAGGATCCACCGTGCCATGATGCGGGCGCGCTACTACCTGGGGATTCCAAAAGGCATAGCACGCTCATGGTTCCATATGTACGTGGCCACCTATGGTTCTGTAGAAGGGCATGAGACCAATCCCGATAAGCTTGCAAATAATCCGCGCACGAACTACCAGGCGATGTTCAGGTACGGCTCCCATCAGTCGGCTACGCGGGCATGGTTGAGGCCCACTCTAATGACAGAATCGTTAGCGCGCAAGGAATATTTCGGGCAGGTGATCGGAAAAGGATTTGCTCCGGATATTCACTGCACGGTCGGGGCTCCAAAAGAATCGTTTGTGAAAGCCAGCAAAGCTGAGCAGGGCGGCGTGGAGCAGCCACTCTGGCGGCCTGCTCAACTCGGTTTCCGTCCGGGCTACGAGAACGGGGCCATGAAAAAGTTTATTAAAGGAGAATTTTTATTATGACCAGAGTATATAACTGGCAGCTAAAAAGAGAGATGGAATATAAATTCCAGGATATACCTCCTGATAAACAGGTTGCCTGGATCTTTGACACGAATAAATGCATTGCCTGTCAGACCTGCACCATAGCATGCAAGAATGCCTGGACTGCTGGTAAAGGACAGGAATTCATGTTCTGGAACAACGTGGAGAGCAAGCCCTGGGGATTCTATCCTCTCGGCTGGGATGTAAGGCTTTTAGAAGAACTTGGCCCCCAGACATGGAGCGGCGATAAATATACGGGGAAGACCATCTTTGAAGGAGCTCCCTATGGTGAGGAGATACTTGGATATCACCCGGATGAGAAGGACTATTCATACCCGAACCTGGGAGAGGATGAAGTAAACCTGCAGGTTAAAGACGGGGATTACATAAAAATCCCGCACCAGCCATGGATGTTCTATCTGCAGCGGATATGCAACCACTGCAGCCATCCCGCATGTCTTGCAGCCTGTCCAAGAAAAGCCATCTACAAGAGAAAAGAGGACGGCATTGTTCTCATAGACCAGGAGAGATGCCGGGGGTACCAGGAATGCGTGCGCGCGTGCCCTTATAAAAAACCGATGTTCAGGGCATACACAGGAAAATCAGAGAAATGCATCTCCTGTTACCCTGCTGTTGAACAGGGCAAGCAGACACAGTGCGTCCAGAACTGCATAGGGAAGATCAGGATGTTTGGCTATATAAGCGACTTGAAAGAGCCAAGACATGATAATCCCATTGATTATCTTGTTCACATCAAAAAAATTGCTCTTCCCCTTTATCCCCAGTTTGGGACCGGGCCGAATGTGTATTATATACCGCCCATACATGTGCCCGAGGGATTCAACAGGCAGTTATTTGGACCCGGAGCCGGGGATGCGGTTGAACAGTATAAGAGAGCTACAGATGATGAGAAACTAATCGGTCTTTTAATGCTTTTTGGCTCAACGGATGACATAATCCACTCATTCAGGGTTGAGGGTGATGCAAATGACCGTTACTGTGCTGGTTATGACGATAACGGCAAGGAGCTTATCAGGGTACCATTAAAAGAACCGATTATAATCAGGGAGGAATACGATGCACAAAGAGATGTACGCAGATTCAGTGTTACATGATAGGGAACGGATGCTTATGTATAAAACATTTGCTACAGCGTTCTCTTATCCGGATGACAACCTGTTCGGGTCCTTTTCGCTTGCAGATGAAGAGAGGAAGGAACTGGTACTGGAGTATGACAGACTTTTTCGGGCAAACAACATCTGGCTCTATGGGACGGAGTACAAAGCCCTGAATGAATTCCAGAGGGTGCAGTACCTATCTGATATCATGGGGTTCTACAGGGCTTTTGGCCTGGAGCCTGATAGAGATAGACCTGATTCACTGCATATTGAGCTTGAATTCATGTATTATCTTATCTTTAAGAAGCTTCATGCACTTAATAAGGATGATACAGCGGATTCAAAAGAGAAAGCCTTTATCTGTGCCAGTGCCCAGAGGAAGTTCTTTACTGAGCACCTTCAGCCTGCCGCAAAGAAGATAGCCGAGACAATTATTTCTAAAAGTAAAAATAGTTTCTATATACAGACTGCAAACGAGATGCTTGAATTTTTAGGGTCTGAAGAGGAACTCTTCAGGAGGAGTACATAAATGAATAGAAAAAACGTTATCTTAATTGCCATTATAGTGCTATCTTCGGCAGCACTTATTTACGGGCTTGAGATCTCAAGAGGAGTACCTGCTGCTACTCAGGAACACAGGATGTCTATGGGCCTGGAAGTACCCTTTATTGAGGTACCCTTCATTGACAGAGATATTGATTTAACTAAAGGTATTTCACCTGATATCTGGGATTCGATAGCTCCTGTGGAGATAGAGATGGAATACCAGGTCATGGTGTTGCCATGGGGAAAGAGCCTGGTATCCCCTGTTACTGTAAAGGCGTTCCATAATGAAAGGGATATTTACTTCTATATGGGCTGGAAGGACGATACTGAGGACAGGACTACCGGGACGAACAAATTCCCTGACGCCAGCGCTATTATGTTCCCTCTGGGAGATAATTTCCAGCCCTCAGCGATTATGATGGGTTTTATGGAAGGGGCCAATGTCTGGCAGTGGAAAGCCAGCCAGGATAAAGAATACTGGTTAAATGAGCCGCAAATCTCGGATGCTTATTCAGATTTCTACTATCCTTTTGAAGAAGATGAGATATTAACTATCTCCAGGACTGTACCCGCATCAGCAGTCAATGACCTTCTGGCAATAAGGGTAGGCACGGTTACACGCAAAGAATCACAGAACGTGCAGGGCAGAGGGTTGTGGGATAATGGAACCTGGCATGTAGTGTTCAAGCGCTCCATTGAACCGGCTGATCCTGAGCTTGATGCCTCATTTAGCACTAATGATAAGGTCGCCTTTGCAGTCTGGGATGGAGCAAAGGGTGACAGGGGAAGCAGAAAATCGATCTCTCATGACTGGACGACTTTTGAGATAATACCAGGGGAGGCAACAAGATGAAGAAGGATAAGCTGCTCATGGGTATACTTGTTTTCATCATGCTGGCCGGCCTCCCGCTCATGCTAGCCCAGCCAGAGGAGCCTGTGGATAGAGTGATTACTATCAAAGCAGGGCAGTTCTCCTACGATCCCAGCATAGTCGAGGTGAACAAGGGGGACAGGGTAACTATCAGGGTCATCAGCACAGATGTGCACCACGGACTCTATATAGATGGATATGAACTTGAGACAAATGCGAGGCCGGGAGAGGATGGAAGTATCACATTCACAGCAGACGAGACTGGGAAATTCGTTATGCGCTGCTCGGTCACATGCGGATCTTTCCATCCCTATATGATAGGTTATCTCAAGGTCAAGCCAGATTACCGGCTCTTCGGCTCCATCTGGCTCGCACTTGGTATACTCATAGGTTCTGTAATACTTGTCTCAAGGAGGCAGAAGCCATGAGCGATAAAAAAGACAAGATACTTGGATTAATCCCCGTGGACTGGAGGTACGATCTTACCTCGCTCCCCTATGTACGCAGTATGTTTAAGAGCAGATGGATGCCGTTTTTGCCCATTGTGCTCAACCTGTTCGTCTTCACGGTAATACTGATGGCTGGACTGACAGGCGGAGTTTCAGCAGGCAACTACAACTTCGGTATAATGTTCGTCTGGATAGTCTGGTGGGTACTGCTGATGATGGCAATGGTGCCTATTTTTTCCAGGATATGGTGCATGGTGTGCCCGCTCCCGGCTTTTGCAGAGTGGATGCAGAGGGGGAGCTTCTTAGGAGTAAGAAAGAAGCTCATAGGGCTTAACAAGAAATGGCCCAAGCCCTTGAAGAACATGTGGCTTATGAACTTCCTGTTCCTTGCCACAACATATACAACAGGGTTCATAACCACACGTCCCCTGGCCACATTCATACTCCTGATGTCTATCATCGTGGGCTCTATCGTTCTCTCCATGATCTATGAACGGAGGAACTTCTGCGTATATGGATGCCCTGTCAGTGGGTTCCAGGGATTGTACTCCAACCTTGCCATGACAGAGATACGCGCCAAGGACCCTGAGGTATGCAAGAACCACAAGCTCAGGGAATGCGTGATCGGGAACGAGAAAGGCTATGCCTGCCCATGGATGCAGACCCCATTCTCCATGAAGAGGAATACCTACTGCGGCATGTGTCTTGAATGCTTCAAGACATGCAAGTACGACAACATGGTGTTTAACCTGCGAGCTCCTGGCACGGATCTTCTTGTGGATGAGAAACGCGGGCTTGATGAAGCATGGAAAGCCTTTATCATGCTTGGCATATCCGTATTCTTCTTCCTGATCATGCAGGGGCCATATGGTCTCCTGAAGGACTGGGCAAACGCAAAAACAATTGAGGGTTACCTCTCATTCGTGGGGATACACTCAGTCTTCAATCTTCTGCTGCTCCCCGGTATATTCCTTGTATTCGCCTATGCATCCCAGGTCCTAGGAAGAAAGGACGTACCGCTCAAGAAGGTATTCATTAACTTCTCATACACGCTTGTGCCCCTGGGGCTCATGGCATGGATAGCCTTCAGCTTCGGCATTCTGTTCCCCAACGGCAGCTATGTGCTCCATGTGATATCAGACCCGTTCGCCTGGGGATGGGATCTCTTTGGTACGGCAAAATTCCCGTGGACGCCGTTCATGACCGGAGTTATGCCCTATTTCCAGATAGGGACTCTGCTTCTCGGGCTTGCCCTGTCGCTTGATATTGGCTTTAAGATCTCAAAACAGACCTTCCAGAACAGGGAAGAAGCAATCAGGGGCTACTATCCTATCGCGGTATTCCTGACCGTTGCGACCATGTTCCTGATATGGCTCTTTACAGGATGAAAAATATGAAAGAGGTGAAATAATGCAAAATAAACATATTGCTGAGATCGTGGCCGGCCTACTCGTCATTCTGGCTACAGTCGGCACCATTGCAGGTGCCCTCATCTACGAGGATAAGCTGACCGGGGAAAATACCATAGAACTCACAGCGCGTGCCCCTGAGCGGGGTAACTGGAATCTGCCTGATATAGAACTTGTACAGGGAGAGACATATCGGATAAAGATAAAGAACATAGACACTGTGAGCCATGGCTTTGCCATACCTGAGCTTGGCATTAGCTTAAGCGGAAACGGAGAGATTAAACCCGGCCAGGTTGCTACCATAGAGATCACGCCTGAGAAGACGGGTAACTTCATGTATACCTGTACAACATGGTGCAGCGACAGGCACATGCAGATGACAGGCAGGGTAGTGGTTCTGGAGAAAAGATAGATCAGTCAAAACAACCGCAGAGTCGACTATAAAAGACGATTAACAACGAACTCAAAACTAACTTAAACGAACTCATCAGCCCGAGTTCGTTTAAGTTCGTATCTGCGTTTATCCGCGTTCATCTGCGGTTTATAGCTTGCTGGCATGAGAGGGATACTGACTTAGGGGTAGATTGGACATGGGCACAGAAAATTTTTCAATTTTATAAATTGGAAGTGCCATTTACTTTATCTTCCGAATTGATATTATCTTTTGAAGGGGGTCTGTTAACATGATTAATAGAAATCATAGCCTGCTCTTAGGCTTTTTCTGCAAGTTTCTCAAGGATTTTCTCAAGACGCTTGTTATGCTCCCTTTGTTCCATATTATGCTCCCGTATCTCTTTATTGAAATCTCGCTGTTCCATAACAAAAGAGCTCATCTGTATATAACCTTAAAAATCTCTGCGGTAGAAAGATTCTTTGGGTTATTTCCTCTTTCTGCATGTTCTACCTTTTCAAGCGTTAGAACTTGGCAGTATATAGTTGTTTAGTTCTGGATAAGAGATAGTTGTGTCTATTAGTTCCCCTTACTTCCTCTCCCTCGCCGCCTTAAGCAGCAACTGCATCTCTGTCCTTGCCACCATCTCTCGCACAGTCTCGACTGCGTCTATATTTGCGGAAATGCTTGTTATCCCGAGCTCGACCAGCCGCTTTGCCACTTTCGGGTTGCTGCCAGCCTGTCCGCAGATGCTTGTTTTCACGCCTGCCTTATTGCATTCAGTGATAACATGCTCGATGAGCTTCATCACACCGGGATGCATCTCGTTATAAAGATGTGCCACATGCTCATTATTCCTGTCCACTGCAAGCGTGTACTGGGTAAGATCGTTGGTACCGAAGCTCACAAAATCAAGCCCCTCTGAAATGAACTGGTCGATTATGAGCGCAGCAGCAGGTATCTCCACCATTATCCCTATATCGATCTTATCAATATCCAGCCCTTTTGAGCGCATGAACTCCTTTGCCCTCCGCAGTTCCGAGGGATGCTGGACAAGCGGGATCATGATGCCTATATTATTGTATCCGCGTTTTATTAACTCCCTGAATGCTCTTACCTCAAGCTCGAAATGCTCTGTGTCGATCAGATCCCTTCTTATGCCCCGATATCCCAGCATTGGATTTGGTTCAATAGGTTCTCCTTCTCCACCTTCCATCGCCCTGAATTCATCGGTTGGGGCATCAAGCGTCCTCACCCAGACCGGCTTTGGATAAAATGCATCAACCACTGTCTGGATGCGCAAAACCAGCTCATTGACGTACTCATCTGCCTTCCCTTCCTTTATATACTGTTTTGGGTGCTTGGGAAGGCCCAGGATCATGTGCTCGATTCGCAGAAGCCCGACACCATCAGCCTGGGTCTCAACCGCCCGTGCAGTTGCTTCAGGGATCGATACATTTACCTTTATCTCGGTAGCAGTAATCGGCTTTGGCCTGGCAAATGATACAGCCTTCTCCGGGTCCAGTGCTCTGGCCACCTCGCTCTCCTTTTTCCCATTGAACACAAGCCCTTTCTCACCATCTACTGTTATCAATATACCATCGGTCAATAACGAGGTTGCCTTTCGGGTTCCCACTACAGCAGGGCAGCCCAGTTCCCGTGATACTATGGCTGCATGGCATGTCAGTCCGCCTTCATCTGTTACGATCGCTGAGGCACGCTTCATGGCAGGGACCATATCCGGAGTGGTCATGACTGCCACAAGTATATCGCCGTCTTTGACCTTCCCGAGCTCACTGGCATCAGAGATGAGTTTTGCTTGACCGTATGCAATCCCGGGCGATGCTCCCAGACCTTCAAGCAAAGCTGACACTGCTTCTCTTTCCTTTGTCTCTTTTTTCTTCTTTATAGTTGTTATAGGCCTTGACTGGAGCATGAAGATCTCCTTATCCTTGATAGCCCACTCCACATCCTGGGGGATGCCATAGAGCTCTTCTACGATCTCTCCAAGCTCAACCAGCTTCAGAATCTCATCATCATCCAGAACCCTGTCATCTCTTTTATCCTCAGGCACAGGAAGCTCTACGGTTTTGCCGGTCTCTGGGTCTTTAATGTGCATGATGTTTTTAATGGCAATCCTTCGCTCTGTTATCTTCCGGTTTCGTCTGTCCACAGCATAATAATCCGGAGAGACAGAACCCGATACCACACTCTCACCGAGCCCCCATGCACCTTCGATAATTGTGACCGGCTCTCCTGTGGAGGGATGGGATGAGAACATGACTCCCGCTTTTTCAGCATCAACCATTAACTGGATTACTGCGCACAGGTTTACCTTACGATGGTCAAACCCCTGCTTCACACGATAATAAATGGCACGCGCACCGTACAGCGATGCCCAGCATTTCTTGACCGCTTCAAGTACATCCTCCTCTCCTCTGATATTAAGGAAAGTATCCTGCTGGCCTGCAAAACTGGCATCAGGCAGATCCTCGGCCGTTGCACTTGATCGGACAGCCACGAAAACATCGTCTTCCTCGCTTTTGCACAGCTCCCTGTATTTTGATCTGATGCTTTTTTCAATATCATGAGATATTCCTGCATCCAGGATTATTTTTTTTGCTCTTTTTTCAGCATCTCTTAAGATATCCACGTTATCCACGTTCACCTCAAGGACTCTGAAAAGCTCATCGCTAACTCCATTCTCATCTATGAACCTGCGAAAAGCCTGGGCTGTTACTGCAAACCCTCGTGGGACCGGCAGCTCTGCCCGGATCATCTCACCCAGACTTGCGCCCTTGCCACCAACTATAGCTATGTCTTCTTTACCAACCTCTTCAAGCCAGATTACTGAATCATTTACCATATCTTTTCTCCTTTAACGATTTTTTGATTTTAATGAGTTTTTTATCATAACTTTCTACTGCTACTGCCAGTATAAACGGAAATTTTTCAAGATCAAAGCCAAATTCTTTTGCTATATTTTCAAGAAAATAGACATTAATCTCCTTATGCTGTGCCCTCTCAACCCGGATTGCCTCAATCAGAGCCATGGTTTTAATAAATGTCCTCACAAAATCGAAAGTAGGTGTTACACTGCCGTTTTCGATACGTGAGATGGATTCTCTGCGCATGCCCATTAATTCACCAAGTTCTTCCTGTGACATGCCATATCTCTTTCTGTATTCTCTTATCACTTCTCCTGAATCATGATGAAGGATAATCTCTGCAGCTATATCCTTCTCAAAAGTGATCAGCCAATCAGGTGTATATAATAAGGGTTTTGATGTTAACTTCAAGAAATCTCCAGATAAATGTTACATTCTATAGCTCATTTATTTGCATGCAATATAAGAGTGATC
This sequence comes from Candidatus Methanoperedens nitratireducens, assembly GCA_020724545.1. Lineage (GTDB taxonomy): Archaea > Halobacteriota > Methanosarcinia > Methanosarcinales > Methanoperedenaceae > Methanoperedens > Methanoperedens nitroreducens_B. The sequence goes on along the minus strand of DYGR01000007.1, from coordinate 36,846 downwards.
TCTTATTTAAGCATTTCTTAAACCTGGATTAAATAACATGATTTATCATGTCACTCTTTCCTTTAACTCTTACTATCTATCCTTATCCAGAATTACTGAAGTATATTTATATGTCCTCTGCCTCTAATGTTAAAGTATGGAAAATGTAGAGCCCCGCACAGTACAGGTAAGAGTCATAGTCAGTAAAGGAGAGGAATCTGTGCGTAGAAGAGCCCTTCTCTCAGGCATAATAAAGACAGGCGATGAGCTCATTGTTGATGATGAGATAACAGGTGAAGTAAACCTTGTGCGGGTTACTTCTATCGAGGTCAGAGATAAAAGGAGGGACAGCGCAGCAGCAGAGGACATTAAAACGATATGGGCACGCACTATTGACGAGGTTATCGTGAAGATAGCTGTGAGCCACAGAGAAATAACCGAATCAATAGAGATGCGGGTACCAGGGGACAGGGAATTTGTCATCGGGGAAAAAATCCTGGTTAATAACCGTGAATTGATGATTAAGCGGATAAAGATACGGGACGGTGGCTTTAAGAGTCGAAAGGGTATTGCAATTAAGGCAAAGGATATAAAGCGTATATATGCTGATCCCGGGATTAGAGAGCCGAGGAGGATTTCAAGGACAAAGGGAGAGCGAGTTGTGATTAAGAAGAGGGAGTCTGTATGGAGTTTGAAGCACAAAGAGACAGGTTGATATGGGAATTAAGGCAGCGTGGGATAAGTGAACGCGTGCTCAATGCCATGAGGCGCGTACCAAGGCATCTCTTTGTCCCTGAGAATGGGCGACAATATGCGTATGCTGATTATCCTTTACCGATAGGGTGGGGACAGACGATCTCGGCTCCTCATATGGTTGCAATAATGTGCGATCTGCTTGATATTCGAGACGGCATGAAGGTGCTTGAAATAGGGGCAGGCTCAGGTTATCATGCTGCTGTAATGGGGATACTTGCAGGCAGCGGCCATGTATATGCTGTTGAAGTAATAGAAGACCTTGCCTCATTTGCCCGTGAGAACCTTAAAAAGGCAGGTATCACCAATGTGACTGTAATTGCAGGTGACGGCTCTCTTGGCCTTCCCGATTTTGCACCTTATGACCGTATCAGTGTGGCATGTGCGGCACCTGAGATCCTGGAATCCTTAACCAGCCAGCTCATAATCGGGGGGAAGCTCGTTATCCCTGTAGGACAATACTATCAGATACTCTATCTTGTTACAAAAACCAACGGATTTAAAAAAGAGGAAAAAGGGGAAGTTGTATTTGTGCCCCTTGTCGGTAAAAAAGGTTTTCTCTAAATCGGATGGAGTTCTCCAGATCGTATCTTCTCGACCAGCATATTCCATTCATTCTTTTTTAATCTTACCGTATTTGCGCCCTCACCTATCAAAACGTACTCTCCTGCAGTCTCGACCGCTGGGCAGCAACCTTTATTACAAATATATACTTTCATAAGATCACCACCCCCATTTAAGGCGATAATGGACTTAAAGTTTTTTGTATATTTGTATCCAGGTACGACCGCGTTTTGCTGCTCTCAAATCAGAATTTAACAATCCCTGCGTTCCCGCTACGTTTTATGATGTCAACATATTCATCATAGAGAAAGTCACGCATGTTCTCAAGCATAAACATGTTCCTGACACATAACATGACGGTATTTGGCGTGAGCCGCTCAGGCGCACAATCCTCCATCCATAGAATAACCTCATGAACTGTTTCCATCTGCATAATTCCCTACCCCCATTTAAATTATAATTCTATATCTGCCCATTGCGAATGTATATGTTACCCCACTTAAATTACAGATCTGCCTACGTGCATGTACTACCAATTTAATAGGTTTATCCATCATGTATATATATACATTATGGGTAAAAATTAGTTACATTTAATAAAATTTGTCTTATACTGTCAAATATAGATTCCAGCAGTCCAGTACCTAAATTTTGATGCTTATGTTTACTATGGATGCCCGACCGTTACATTTTTTAAGCCCACAGCATATTAAAGGGTACAGGAGACAAAAAAATGTCAAAAAGAATTATATTACTACTTGCATTATTTGTAACAGCAGTTTTTGTTTCAGGATGTATATCTGGCAGGGATGATAACCCGACCTCCGTATCAGATTATATACCCCAGACCGATCTACCCGCTGGTTTTACCTACATGGGTACCCATGAGACAGCAATAGATATCAGCGGCTCTTTGATTAATGTTACTGAGGGTGTTTACAGGTATGATAAGGATGATATTTATATTCAGGTAATTGAAGATGATAATCCTGAGGCCCTGATTTCCCGGTACAAGTTAAGGTACAAAGATGCCAATTACGACCCTTTCCAGGAGATATCCTTTAACGGACACAGGGCAACACAGATTACAGATTACCCGACAATCGGTGGAAAACAGACAGCGCATTATACCATCATATGGCCAGCAAAAGGATTCATGGTAATAGTCGGTTCATCCTCTGATGCCCAGGCCGTAATAGCACTGGCAACTGCAACAGGCTATTAGAGTAGATTCATCATCCTGTGCGTTTGCGGTATAGCACGCACATCCTTTAATTTTTCCCCTGCAAAATCCATCAGTTCAAGCAGCAGTCCCGCTGACGGCACCCTATCTGATGTTACGGGCTGGAGAATGAGAGGAATGTTTTTATCTATTGATGCGATTCCATCAACAGCCAGGGATATCGAATGTTTTGTGGTTTCTGGAAGTACTACTATCTTTACAAAGGTATGTGATGTCTGGTTTAATATGGAGATCGTCTCAAGCTCATTCTTCAATAGTTCATTATAATTATCCGTAGAGTTGTGTTCAGGCAGTTTAATATCGCATGAGGCTATAGCTATTGTATCTTTTAATTTACGGGCCTGTTGCGGGAGTCCTGCGTTTGTCTCAAGGTAAAACGGATATTCAAGATCAAGCGTCTTAATGAAATCAGCATGGATCAGGGGTTCTCCGCCTGTAAGGGATACATGTCTGGTTGAAGGCGACCATAAATCCCTGATTATTCCCGCAAGCTCATCCCTGCCAGGCGGGTTGTTGATAGAATAGAAATCACCTCTTCCCGTGGTTCTCTCAACCCTGCACTCAGTATCCAGGGTCTGCGGGGTATCGCAGTATGTACAGTGCAGCTGGCATCCTGAGAACCGTACAAATACCTGGCGCATACCTGCATAAGGTCCCTCTCCCTGGATAGAATTAAAGATCTCGCTTATATATGCACTCATTAAAATTATAATATTTAAAATTATTTAACAATATCAATTCCATATCTTGCTGTAGATATATTTCCTAATGTGTTTTTTCCAAGTATCTGCGGCGACTTTACACCTGTGATAACTATCATCGTCCGTATGATATGCTCAAGCTCTGGATCTACCATAGCACCCCAGATCAACCTTGCCTTCGGGTCTATACGGGTGTAAAGTTCATTCACAACGCTTTCTGCTTCTGATATAGTCATATCAGGTCCGCCTATGACATTAACAAGAGCCGCGGTTGCACCTGTAACATCAACATCCAGCAGTGGACTCCGCAGTGCCTTCTGCACAGATTCTATTGCTTTATTCTCACCTTCTGCCTCGCCTAAACCGATCATGGCTACACCGCTTTTCTGAAGTATAACCCTCACATCAGCAAAATCAAGATTCACAAGACCGGGCCTTGTGATAAGTTCGGTTATCCCTTTGACAGCCCTCATCAGGATCTCATCACATACCTTAAATGCTGCCTGGAGCGGCAGATGTGGAACAACCTCAAGCAATTTATCATTTGGAACCACGATTACCGTATCCGCAACATCACGGAGCCTCTCAAGACCTGCTTCCGCGTTCTCCATACGTACCGCGCCTTCAACCGTGAAGGGCACAGTGACGACTGCTATTGTCAGCGCACCGGAATCCCGTGCAACCTCAGCCACAACTGGAGCAGCGCCTGTACCTGTTCCTCCCCCAAGGCCGCAGGTCACAAAAACCATATCTGCATTTCCAATTGCCTTCTCTATCTGTGCTTTTGATTCCTGGGCAGCATCCTGCCCTATCTGGGGTATGCTTCCTGCCCCAAGTCCCCTGGTCCTGCTCCGCCCAATCAGGATCTTCTTCCTGACCTTAATGTTAAGGAGATGTTGGGCATCGGTATTGAGTGCATAAAGATCTGCCCCGATTATCCCCTCCTCTGATATCCTCTGGATTGTATTTGAGCCTGAGCCACCACATCCTATTACCGTAATATTCGTCTTTAATTCCTGCAGAATTGCCAGAAGTTCCTCATCTGTTTCCCCGGCAAAGAGAGTTTTAGCATCTCCTGCTCTTGAAATAGCCTCTGTTATTATTGACTCCATATCTTACTCCTCAGTAATTCCATCATAATTCAATCTAATGGCTCTTTTGCCTATTGCATATACCATCTCTGGATTTATAGTTTTCCCATCTATAATTACAGACTCACCTCTGGCCAGTTTGCCATACAGGGGTCCTTCATTTATTCCCAGGGATCTTGCAAGTTCAGGGTTGAACCTTCTCTCTATTATTTGCAGTGTCCCTTTATTTATGCTAACGTCATAATTCTTTTTAAGAATATCAACACATTCTTTTGTCAGCTCTTCTGCGGCTAACCTGGCGCAGTTGCTATCCAGCCCGATTATCACATGAGCGAACCTGCCGTCCTCATACTCTATGTATGAGATATTGTTATCAGTAAGGAATTTCTTGAGTCTTTTTTTATCAAGTTTTTCTGCCTCAGATAAAAGAGCAGGGTTAATACGCGCTATCTTTACCTTCGGGCATATGCAGTCCTGGCAGGATAGGATCTCACATCTTATCCCATCCGTGATCCTGGGGCGGCCCCTGGGACATACCTCTTTTATCTTCTGCCGCAGCTGCATGCAAAATTCCCAGGGAATACCATCCATATCCCTTATGTCGCTCTCTTTTAACACCTCAAACCCCATACCTTCTACCATCGCGCCAAGTTTTTCACGCTGCTCTGCCCTCATTGATTTCCTATCAAAGTAAGCAAAATCAGCCTTTGATTTCATAAATGCCTGGCGTACAACAGACCCATCCAGTTCATCAAGAACATGGCCCGGGAATATATGTCCGAAAGTAATACCTGTCTCAAGGAGGAGGGCGGTCTGCCTGGGGGCATAATGTGTACCCCCAAAGCCAACAGCAACAGGTGAGTCATTATCCTTTAGCATCAATATGGCGTTTGCAACGATCTTCCCTGCCACTTCATCCACCCATTGTTGCTCATTACTTCCGATCTCGATAAAAACAGAAGGTACTTCTAGATCGCTTGGTCCGTGATGTGTGCACTCAAGAGTGACCCCGTATTCTTCATTCTCACTCAATACTTTAAGCGAGCGAAGTAATGAACGAACAGCCTGAGGCGCTGCAACTGCAAGCTGCCCGTGCATTCCACCGAACTTTGCATCATTTAAGTTCCCTGTAGAATGAACAGTAAGAATAGCCCGCCCATCCTTGCTCCTGTGTTTGGATGCAAAGATCATAAGATGAGCAGGGAAACCGCACTTGATCAATTTCCTATCAAGCCCGTCCTGATATATAAGAGGCTCTTTTATCTCTACAATCCTGAAATTCTTAAATTCAAAAATCGAATGATCAGAGTTGATGGATTCCCATTTTCTGAGAGCTAAAAGGCTGTTCTTGATATTCTGGCTTGCCCTGTCCTGGGTTGAGCAAATTATTGTAGTCTTCGTTTCACCTATCTCATCTATCAAGGTACTGCCTTCTTACTTTACAAAATAAAACTAATAAACACCGTTACCCTGTACCATCTTCTTATCAACTATGGCATAGTCCTTTGCAGCCCTGACTGCCTCAAAAGGGATTAATATATAATTATCCTGTGTCTTATATTTTGTGGTATCAACCATAATGGCAGGTTTCACCAGTAGATATAATAGACTCCCGCTGTGAATATCCATCACTACATTACTGGCAAATCCCAGTTCAGATCCGTCTGTAAGCATTACCCTCTTATTAGTTAAATTTTTTGCAAGTATTTTAGCCATAGTAATCCCTCTAATGAACCGCCTGTACCTATTTTAAATATAGGTTAACCAAACATGCTATTTTTATCTATAACCTATATAAGACTTCTGTTCCTGTTTTGTCCCGCCCTTGAACTGCTCTTGCAGTCTCTCATAGTATTCTATCATACCTTCTACAAGGGCAGGTCTGACCTTCTTCAACGATGCACGGAAGTGTCTCATATCAACCCTATCTGTATCAAAATTCTCTCTCAGTGCAAGCATAACCGCCTCTTTACACAGTGCCTCAATATCTGCCCCTACATAATTATCAGTAAGATCAGCTAACTCTTCTATATTCACATCATCACATAGGGGAATATTCTGCAGATGTATCCTGAATATCTCAATCCTGCCTGCCCTGCCAGGGGGTCCTACAAAAACCAGCCTGTCAAAACGGCCTGAGCGAATGAGTGCTGGATCTACTATCTCGGGCCTGTTTGTTGCAGCAATCACCACAACGTTCTTCAGGGTCTCAATCCCATCCAGCTCTGTGAGCAACTGGTTAACTACACGCTCGGATGCCTTTGAGCCTGAATCCATACCCCTGACAGGAGCGATTGCATCAAGTTCGTCAAGGAACAGTACGCACGGTGCTACCTGGCGTGCCTTCTTGAACACCTCCCGTATTGCTCTCTCTGATTCCCCCACCCATTTGGATATGAGCTGAGGTCCTCTTATGCTTATAAAATTAGCAGAACTTTCATTTGCCACTGCTTTTGCAAGCAATGTCTTTCCTGTGCCTGGAGGGCCGTACAGGAGGATTCCTTTTGGAGGGCGGATACCCATTTTTACAAACTTCTGTGGACTTTTAAGAGGCCATTCAACAGCTTCTATTATCTCCTGCTTTGCTTCATCCAGTCCGCCTACATCATCCCACGCAACCTCAGGGAGTTCGACCAGTACCTCTCTCATCGCAGAAGGCTCAACATCCTTCAGCGCTGCCTCGAAATCATTACCTGTAATATGCATGCTATCGAGTAACTCGCGCGGAACAGCTTCATCAAGTTTTATATGAGGGAGATATCTCCTGAGCGCTTTCATGGCAGCTTCTCTTGCAAGAGCAGATATATCAGCACCTACAAACCCGTGTGTTGTAGAAGCGAGGTAATTTAGCAAATAAGGGGCTGAATCTTCAATAACCTTCTTAACATAATCCTCAGAGATCACACCGGCATCTAAAATCGTTCTCTCAATTTCTCTTATTTCTTTATCATTTTGTTTTAGTATTCTGTCCGAGAATGTATTTTTAATATCCTCAAATTCTCTGATGTTTTTAACGTGTTTAATTTCGTTTATGTCTGCCACTATAGATTCGAGTATACTTCTTTTTTCCTTTATTGTTTCATTAATTTTATTCATTGTGGAACTTTTCTCAAAAGAAGATATCCTCTCTAAAAGTACTTTTGCTGCAATATCATTTTCCCAGTGATAAATTGGCATACCCCTTGTGTGGATCTGAAAAATTTCAAGTCTATCTATATGGTCAGGCACCCCGATCTCTATCTCACGATCAAACCTGCCGGGACGCCTGAGCGCAGGATCAATGGCATCGATTCGGTTCGTTGCGCCTATTACAACAACCTGACCTCTCTCCTCCATACCATCCATCATGGTAAGGAGCTGGGCTACCACTCTCCGCTCAACCTCACCTGTCACCTCTTCCCTTCTTGGAGCGATTGAATCCAGCTCATCTATGAATATAATCGAAGGAGCTTCCCTGTTTGCCTGATCGAATAACTCGCGCAGCCTCTGCTCACTCTCACCGTAGTACTTGCTCATTATCTCAGGGCCGGCTATAGAGAAGAAATTTGCCCCGGATTCATTTGCAACTGCCCTGGCTATGAGGGTTTTCCCGGTTCCGGGAGGACCGTACATCAGAACACCTTTTGGAGACTCGATACCAAGTCTCTCGAAGATTTCTGGATGCTTCATGGGAAGTTCGATCATCTCTCGCAGGCGCTGGATCTCATCACTTAAACCACCTATATCCTCATAGGTTATCCCGGTTCCTGTTACCTCCAGTACTACAGGTTTCTCCCTGAGTTTGATCTCCGTCCCATCAGTGATTAAAAGTATGCCCTCAGGCTCGGCCTCGATTGCAACCAGTGGGATTGTCTGACCTGTTACAACGCGCCCCAGGAAAGGATGTGCCATAGTACTCACCACAGGGATGATGTCCCCTCTGGTGACTGAGCGTTTCATGATCTGGCGCTTTACCATCTCCTCGGCCTCTCCCCCGAACTGGATTGATGTGCCTTCTGGTGGAGCCAGAACAACCTTCTTTGCGGCTTTAACATCTATTTTCTTTATCTTTATACTATCGCCTATACCTGCACCTGCATTCTGCCTGATAAAACCATCAATACGTATGATATTCTGGTCCCAGTCTATGCGATCGGCACGCCAGACTTTTGCAGATGTGCGTCTTTTTCCTTCAAGTTCTATAATGTCTCCAGGTGTAAGCTGCAGGATCATCAATGTGTGCGGATCAAGACGCGCTATCCCTCTTCCAGAATCGTTCGGGTATGCCTTTGCAACCGTGAGCTGTATCTCGTCCATTATATCCCCTCAGATATATTCAATATTTTGTTCAAGATATGCATTTAGATATATCCTGCTTACTTAATTGTTTCGCAACCGCTAATACGATAGCTTGATACAATTTCAAAACCATCTATCCAGCGTCTGCTGTCCATCTTTTGAAGCTTCGATTAAGCGCTCAGTGGCCTTTGATACGCGTGCCTCTGAGAAATCATGCTCTGTACAGAGGAACTCTATTATCCCTGATGAATCCGGCTTTTTCCATTTGAGTTCATAATCAGAGGTTACAGCGGGATTGAGGAACAGCTCCTTTAATTCTGCCAGATTTTTAATGTCCTCGCCAAGTTCATCAAGTGCCCGCTCAATATATCCGTGTTTTTTTATCAGTTTAAGGGCTTTCTTTGGGCCAATCCCTTTTATACCTGCGTTATAATCGGTTCCTATAAGAAGTGCAATATCAACAAGCTGCTCTCTTGTAATCCCGATTCTGGTAAGTCCGCTCTCAAGTTCTATAATCTGGGGCTTTATATCCACATACACGCCCATCCCGGGCAGTTTTCTTTTTCCTGTCACAGCCAGGTTCCTGACAATAACAGGTGCCCCGAACAGAAGGGCATCATAATCCTGGGAACCAACGGCATAAGCATCATTATTTTTGACCATGAATGCAGCCTGTGCCTCACCTTCAGATGGAGCCTGGATGACGGGAAGTCCCATGAATCCGAGCAGTTTTTTGGCATCTTCTATCATATTCCCTTTAATTTGTGATGATGCCTGGGCATATTTAAATGCAGCCTCATCACCTTTTTCTTTTGCTTCTTCCCATCTTACCATGGCCTCTACCCGTATTTTTTTCCGCTCATTGAGTGTTGCGTTCTTAAACTCTGGCGGCTCTCCATCAAAAACAAACACTGGCCTGATACCGGCCTCAATCAGGTTTGTTGTCCTGTATAAAAAACCTGAGAGATGGGATGTTATCTCACCATGGGAATCGATAAGCGGTGTACCATCACGCTGGCGGATTATACTGAGAAACTGATAAAGGATATTGTATGCATCGATGGCTATTACTTTTCCTCTCAGATCCGATAGATCTATTTCTTTTTTCTCGAAGAGGTCCCCGAAGTCAATCCCCATATTGATGCCCAGGATTAAATCTCACTGCTCAGTCTGATATCTATTACCGAATCATCATCGGCTTCAATACCTTTTACGGTCAAAAGATTGCCTTTACGATTTATTAATTCGGCTATCGATATCTTGACCTGATGCTCATCTGTGGAATTATGGTTTTTATGTACAATCAGCAGATTTATTCCTTCTTCGAATTTTTGCATAATACTGCCAATAACCCGCTCAAAATCAGAGTATATTATCACATCTGATAGGCCTGAATTAGATTTTTTTATTACTCCGATGGGTTTGATCTTTAGATCCAAGTGGACGACCTCATAACTATATGATACATAATCCTCAGGTCTTATTAATATTACTTTCGGAACGCAAACTATAACTATTAAGCCGCTCTTACAAAATTAATGGAGGTTAGTATGAAATACGAAACACTGGCATCAGAGGAAGCAGTTAAAAGAGTAATGGAAGCAGTAAGACACCGTGGTATCGGTCCTGAGTTTGTGAACACAAAAGAGGATGCCCTCAGGAGGTTACAGGAATTAATCCCTCCCGGTGCAGAGATCATGACAGGCGGATCAACAACACTGCAGGAGATCGGTTTTGTTGATCTCTTAAAATCAGGAAAACATCCCTGGAAGAACTGGAAGGATATGATCCTGGCAGAAAAAGATGAGAAAAAGCAGAATGAACTTCGCAAAAGAAGCGTCCTATCAGAATACTTTCTGGGAAGCGTGCATGCGATCGCCGAAACAGGTGAAATAGTTATTGCCAGTGCATCGGGTAGTCAGCTTCCTTCATACGTATTTACGAGCAGCAATATTATCTGGGTTGCCGGGACACAAAAGATTACACCTGCACTTGATGATGCAATAAAACGTGTGCGAGAGCATTCTTTACCACTTGAAGATGCCCGGATGAAAAGAGAAGGCTACTGGGGAAGTACGATAGGGAAACTTTTGATATTTAAGAGAGAAATTGATCCTGGCCGCAAACTTACACTGATCCTGGTGAACGAGAAATTAGGGTTTTAATATATAATATATAAAGGAACAGGCTAACGTTTCAGCCTGTTATACTCAATCTTAATGCACTTATCCATAACAACTTCAAGCCCTGCCCTGCGGGCTTTTTCCGCGGCTTCTTCGTTTACGATACCTTCCTGCATCCATACAGCCCTGGCCTTTATCGCGATTGCCTCATCAACGATAGGCGGGACAGCCTCAGGGCGCCTGAAGATATTCACAACATCCACTCTATCGGGTATTGATAGAAGATCTGGATAACATTTCTTTCCCCTCCATTCTTTCAGGTTCGGGTTGACAGGTATGATGTTATATCCATGCGCTTCCATGAAACTCGCTATCATATGGCTTGGACGCCCGGGATTATCAGATATGCCGACCACGGCGATATTCTTATAATTCAAAATCGTCTCTATGCTCATGTTATTTCATACTTTCTAAGAACCTGAGTTCATTATTCAATACTCTTCGCAGTCGAATCAAGTTTAAGATATACGCAATCAATACGATCCACACAATGCCAAATGCTGTATACAGGTAGCTCATAGTAGCTATTCTATTCCCTTATTACATAAAGATTAGTACATTCAACATTCGCTGTCTATATGTGCCAGTAGGTATATATCCGATTGAGTATAACACAAACCCCCTAATCAGGTGATATAATGAATTTCATAGTGAAGGGAACGTTCAGAGCCGGAGAAAAATGGGAACGGTTTACAAAGAATGTAACATCCATGAGTAAGACTAATGCATCATATAAGGTATATTCATTGATAGGAAGTGAACACGGATTAAAGCGTAATCTGATAAAGATAGAATCAATAGAAGAGGTTAAAGAATGAGCGATGAGAAATTAACACAACAGCAGGCTCAGGAACTGGTAGTAAGGCATCAGCAGTACCAGTATCAGGCAGAGGCTATAGCACAGCAGGTAAATATGTTAAAAATAACGATTAGAGATGTGGAAACAGCGTTAACGACAATCACAGCATTAAAAGACGAGCATGCCGGAGAAGAAATCCTGGTACCTGTCGGGTTTGGCTCATTTGTCAATGCAACGCTTACCAACCCTGATAAAGTAGTGATCGGGATTGGAGCAGGTGTGAGTGTTGAGAGAGGAACTGATGATGCAAAAGCCTTCCTTGAGAAAAGAAAAGATGAACTTACAAAATACTATGAGCAATTGAACAATGCGTTTACAAAACTCGCCGGGGAGTTGCAAGGTATTGAGAGGACTTTACAGAGGTATGAGCAAACCCAGCGGTCGCAACAGCCCATGCGTGCCGAATAAACATGTTTGAGAAACTTAAAGAAAAGCTTAGCGGCGTCAAAAAAGTCCTTGGCGGTGCAATCGAAGAGAAAAAGGAAGAGGTCATAGAAACACAAACTGCAGAAAAAGAGGAGACACCTGTACAACCTCCCGAAACAGGCACCATAGCACCTGAAAAAATAGGTGTATTCGGCAGGATAAAAGCAGCGGTTCTTGAGCGGGAATTCATCATCGATGAGAAGAGCCTGCAAGACCATCTATGGGAGCTTGAGATGGCGCTTCTTGAAAGCGATGTGGCACTGCCTGTAGCTGAGAAAATAGTGGACTCAGTGAAGGCTGAACTTGTGGGAAGCCGCAGGAGAATCGGCTCAGATACAGGGAAGATTGTTGAAACTGCCCTCAGGCAGGCAATCTTAAAGGTGATTTCAGTAGACTCCTTTGATTTTGATGAGTTCATCAAAAAGTCCAGCAAACCTGTAAGCATTGTCTTTGTGGGAGTTAATGGTACAGGCAAGACCACGACGATTGCAAAAATGGCCGAGCGCTTCAAAGAGCAGGGCTACTCTGTGGTAATAGCAGCAGGAGATACCTTCCGCGCTGGTGCTATAGAGCAGATTGAGAAACATGCCAGTGCCCTTGGAGTGAAGATCATAAAACACCAGGAGGGTGCAGATCCAGCAGCAATCGTATATGATGCAATCCAGTTCGCAAAGGCAAAACATAAGGATATTGTGCTGGCTGATACGGCAGGCAGGATGCATACCAACATCAACCTGATGGATCAGTTAAAGAAAATATACAGGGTTAACCAGCCAGACCTTGTTATTTTCGTGGATGAGGCAGTGGCAGGGAACGACGCAGTAGAACGTGCCAAGATGTTCAACAGCGCAGTAGCTTTTAACGGCAGCATACTGACAAAGCAGGATGCAGATGCAAAAGGTGGAACTGCTATCTCCATCTCATACTCAACTGGCAAGCCTATCCTGTTCCTGGGAGTTGGACAGAGCTATAAGGACCTTATAAAATTTGACCCGGAGTGGCTGCTTGATAGATTATTCGAATAATCGCTGCTCTGGTAAGCCTGGCTCTCTCTATAACAGTTCAAATTTCGTAGAAAAACGAACATTATTTATATTACTGAGGCTATTTACAATTTTATGGGTCATAGCCATAATACTATGATTTTTTCGACCGATGTTGGTATTGTAGCTCTGGACAGCCCCGTTAAGCTGAAGATACTTGAGCTTCTAAGTCAAGGTACAACATCCTTTGATGAACTTGTGGAACAATCAGGTAAAGCCAAATCTACAATATCGGTACATCTTGATGATCTTGAGGAACTAAATCTGATACAGGAGAAAAACTATCCAGACGATAAACGGAAAAAATATTTTGTATTGAATTCGCTGTGCATGGCATTCTCTCAAAAGCCGCTGCGCAACCAATATAACAGATACTTAGATAATATTGGGATATCCGAATTAAATGAAAACTCCTTTATAAAATATCTTTTTTATACTGTTCGATATGGTATAGAAGCATATGGTGTTGACCCAAAACCGCTTATGAAAATAATAGGCAACGATATCGGTACAAGGATCGGGCCAGGGTTTAAATCGGATAATCTTGAGGGAATTTTAGATGAACTTGCTGCTTTTTGGAACTACCATGAGATGGGGAACATGTCCGTAATCAGAGATAGTAAACTTATAATCCTGATCGATAACTGCCGTAATAAGAATAAAATGCCAAGTTTAGGAAAAACATTGTGTTCTATAAATGAGGGTATTATAGAAGGAGTCCTCTCAAGCAGGTTGAATCTCAACTACGATGTCATGGAAACTGAGTGCTTTGGGACAGGACATAATCACTGCAGGTTTGTGGTGGAAGTAAAATAAATCAGGTCTCAACCTCGATGAACACAGGCATAATACCTATCATCCCGCCAAGACCAAAAAGAATAAGGGCAATAGAATAATTGCCCTTTGGTATATTATCTATACCCACTGCCAGCAGTATAAGTCCTGTGATCTTGGTTATTGCTTCTACCCGCAGATAGTTTGATCTTGATAGCTTCATCAATGGAATACAATGCTGTAGTATGTGAAAAACAATACACTCAGCAGGGCAATGACTCCGAGGGTGACCGCAACCTTTCTCTTCCTGATATCTGTCGATGGGTTCCTGTCGATGAAAGGCACGAGCATCAGAAGGCCATACCAGAGTACCATGGGCACTGTCACGCCTATGACTTTTGCAGATATAGGTCCGATATCCCATGTCCAGAATTTCAGGAAACCGAATACATACAGGAAATACCATTCAGGATATATTGGTGAGGGTGTATCAAATGGATCAGCGGGTTCAAGCAGACCTGCCGGGTATACAGAAGCCAGCAGTATAAGGCTGCCTGCGATAATACACATTACCACTACTTCGCGAAGCACGAAATGCGGGAAGAACGGAAGCCCGCGCACCCTTACAGGTTCTTGTCTCTCTTCCTTAATTTCAGCCTCAGGTCTTTCAACTTCTATTAGTGCCATATCAGAGCCTCCCTGAGATTCCCTGTATGCGAACCATCATGAAATGCAATCCAAGAAGGGCTACTAGAGTTGCAGGGAGTATCAATACATGCAGCGCATAGAACCTTGTCAGCGTCTCGGCACCGATATCACTCCCTCCTATCAGTATCAAGGAAATATACTCGCCCATAACAGGTATAGAGCCTGCTATACCAGTCCCTATCTTCGTAGCCCAGAACGCAAGCTGGTCCCATGGAAGGAGATATCCTGAGAAACCAAAGGTAGTGGTAATCAGCAGCAAGAAGATGCCAACCACCCAGTTTAATTCCCGCGGCTTCTTATAGGCACCCATAAAGTAGATCCTTATCATGTGGAGCATCACCGCTGCTATCATGACGTTGGCTGCCCAGTGGTGCACGCTACGGATAAGGCTTCCAAATGGAACCTCTGTCATTATATGTTCTACACTCTTATATGCCTCTTCTGGTGTGGGTTTGTAGTACATTGCCAGGAATATTCCTGTAGCAACGAGAATCAGGAAACACAGGAATGCAGTCCCGCCAAGGCAATATAATGGATTGGAGATCACATTCTCAGGAGCAGGATGTTTTACTATCGGCGGCAGCAGTTCTCTTAATTTGAACCTGTCATCAAGCCACTTGTAGATCTTATCAGCTAAATCCATAAGTTCACCTCACGCAGCTCCTGCATAGAACGAAATAGATCTCACGTAATCCGGGTCTTTCC
>DYGR01000007.1:0-21529 GCA_020724545.1 Candidatus Methanoperedens nitratireducens | reverse complement strand
TCCACCTGAGCGCATAAACCGCACCTTCCTTTACAGCAATATCAATCGCTGGTAAGGGTGATGGCGGCGGTCCTGAGATTACAGCACCTGTATTGGGATCAAACTTGCCTATATGGCATGGACAGAATATAACGCTCTCATCAGGTTTCCAGTAGGAGACGCACCCAAGGTGCGTGCATACTGCTCCGAATGCCCTAAAACCAGCGGGCATGTGCAGAAGTACTGCAGCCTTGCCATTGAACATGAATCTTACAGCGGTTCCAGTCGGTACATCATCTACAGTGGCTATTTTTACTTCACTGGATGCATCCTTACTTCCTGCCTGCGGCCACAGGTATTTTAATATTGCGGCTACAAAACCTGAGGCGAGGAATAACGCAACCAGGCCGATTAAGCCTTCAGTCAGTCTTCTTCTTGTGATTTTCAGTATAATTTTATCATTCATGTTCTCACTCCAGTGTGGTGACGTATTCGTCCTGCAGCAGTCCCTTTACATACAGGTATAAAATAGCTGCCATAACAAACAGGAGGTATGCCATTAACTTTCCTGTATCCTCTATGAACTGTCTTGTGGAGGCTTCGGCAGGTTCGCTGAGAATTATTTTCCAGATTATCATGCCTGTTAGCCCTGCAGCCACAAGAGTTAATAGAATTATTGAAGCAAAAGCAACCTGAGACCAGAGTCCAACCTTTTCAGGCCCGTATTCAATTTTTTCGATATGCATATATATACCTCATAATCGTATAGCATAAACAAGGATGAGCATAAGCAGAATAGTGGCAAATGCTATCATACCTACATTCCAGATGTCCATATGGACACCAATCTCGATCTTTTCGGTTGGTTCTGGTGAAGGCGTCGCTTCAGGTGATGGGACATAACCTTCAAGCGAATGATTATTGGTTGCATAATAAACGCCTATTTCGTTCAGTTGGGGCGGTCCATCCACGGTATGGCAGTATGGGCAATTGCGGCTCTCCTTAACTGCATATTCTGTTCTTGCATGCGCCATGGATGAGAGCAGGAGCACTATTCCAAGAGATAAAATGATCAGATTTATAAATCTTTTGTTCATCCTGTTTACACCTCCATTATCCCCTACCTCTACGCAGTAACAGGTATATGGCAATTATTCCTGCCAGTGATAACATCGCTCCAGCTCCAGGAGCTGAAGGTGTAGCCGCCGGTGTGTCGGAATCCATCTGTGCGCGCCGGGCAGCCTTAATCCCGCTGTCGGTTACACTCTCAAATTGCGCAAGATCAAAACTATGCCACAGTACAGGGAGTTGATCTCTAATTGATTCAGCATTCTCAAGATCTTTCTGTGCCTCTGATACATCCTCTCCTTGCTGCTTTGCAAATTTAATAGCATCCATGGCTTTCTTTATTTCATCATTCAATCTTTCCGCACTCTCAAGTGATACGATCGCTCTATCAGGTGCATCCAGGGGAGCTATCCTCATATCAGGGTTGTGGCAATTGCTACACATCCCATGGGTTTCCCTCACATTCAGTACCTTAAATTCATGGGGCACATGGCAGGTATCACAGGTAGGTGCCTGTTTGAGCGCCTTTAATCTCTGATAATGTTTAGAAGCACTGAACTGTTTTAATTCATTTACGTGGCATTCCCCGCATGTCTCAGGTACATTCCTGTAGAAAACCGTACTGTCAGGATCAGATGATCGTCTGACCCCGGTATGCGCTTCATCCTTTATGTCCGAACCTGGATTGCCGCTATGGCAGCTATTGCATGAAACATTGAACTGCGCATGTTTAGATCTTGTCCACTGCTCATAATTGCTTTTTGCAAACTTATCCAGGGTAGCGGCATGGCAATCAAGAGAGCATGATACATCTCTTGCCAGATGTTTAACTCGTATTTCGTTGAATAGCTTCTCTGTCTCATTGAATGCTGAAAGCTTCTCATGGCAGTCCAGACATGAGCTATCTGCTAAAGCTCCTGGTACGATGAAGATAGCAAACAACATACTAAAAAATATAATGCTTTTTTTATATTTCATCTGATCACCTTTGTCTATCTAGCGCTTTTTTAAGAAGTATGCTATCAGCAGACATGATATCAGCAGGATTACCTCAAATCCTGGAGCTTTGACGGGCGGTGATGCAGCCGGCATCTCAGCCATTATATTTTGTGCTCTCCGTGCATCTTCAATGCCCTCCGTGACCTCTGTCTCAAAGAAGGTCAGATTAAATCTATGCCACACTGAAGGGATATGTTTCAGGATTGCTCTTGCAGCTTCCAGTTCATCTTCTGCTGTGGTTACATCCTTACCACTTGCTTTTGCAGAGATAATAGCACCTCTGGCTTTTGATATCTCAACCTGTAATTCCTTGATAGAGGACAGGGCCTCTTCTGCTTTCTTTGGGACAGCAGGATCAATACCAGTTATGCGGTTATGACAGTTACTGCAAAAATCTTCTATTTCAGAGGAAGTCAAAACGCGTACGCTGTGTGCCTGATGGCATGTGATGCATGCAGGGGCAGGTCCTTCCTCACCAGATTCCAGTTTTTTAAAATGCTCTGAGTTCTTGAATTCATCAAGTTCTGGTTCATGACACTTTCCGCATGACTCAGGGGTATTCGCACGTGCTATCTTGATTTTTGATACTCCTATATGGGCATCCTCCTTTGTGATCGCTAATGGGTCTCCACCATGGCATTTTTCACATGTTACGTCAAAAAGAGCATGCGTAGATACAGACCACATCGCATAGGTACTGGCAATGGATTTGTTGAGTTTATCCTCATGGCATACAATCGAACAGGAAATACCGCTTTCAAGGTGCTTGATGCGTATATCGACAAATTGTCTCTGTTCTTCTGATGTAAAAATCAGCTTTCGGTGGCAATCAGCACACGAATTATTAGGTAGGTCCGGGGGTGCTGCTGTCACTGGTTGAACCAACAACTGCAAAATAGCTATTGCCAGCAATACATGGATTAGTCCTATAATTATCTTCAAACTGTTTTTCATCTAAATCCTCCTATCTAATTCCTATCTGTCACTAATAATTATTATTTTCCCCCCATATCGGCAAGATACTTAAACTTATCCTTCCAGTTTTTCAAAAAAATCAAGTCGTGTACATCGCATTGATCTTCACATAATCGTACGTCAGATCACAACCCCATGCAGTAGCCTCATCCTCCCCCAGACCGATATCTACCTCAATAACAATCTCATCGCTCTCCATAATACTCTTAAGCGCCTCAAGCTCTCCTTCAACTATCCTGCCAGAATCAACAAGCACAGCCTGCTGTTTATTAGCAGAGAACCTGAGGGATATCTTATCCTGGTCAACCTCTGCGCCTGAATATCCTGCAGCAGCCACAACCCTTCCCCAGTTCAGGTCTTTTCCGAAGATCGCAGTCTTAACAAGCGGTGAGCGAACGATCGCTTTGGCAGCCAGTCTTGCATCGCCTGCGGTGCGCGCACCCCTGACCCTTGCCTCGATCAACCTGGTTGCACCTTCTCCATCTCTTGCGATCATCCTTGCAAGATTGATGCACACAGAATCAAGTCCGTTCTGGAAGACTTCTTCTTCACATTCCTGATACCCCGTGGCTGAGAGAATAACCATGTCATTGGTGCTCGTATCCCCGTCCACAACCACCATGTTCAGGCTTTTATCAACCGCCTTTTTTAGACAGATATCAAGGGTTTCTTTTGATAAGATAGCATCGGTGTACAGAAACGCAAGCATAGTCCCCATGTTCGGCTCTATCATACCCGAGCCTTTGGCAATCCCGCCAATGCGGACCCCGTTATCGAGTTCAACGGCCACCTCTTTAAGAGTCGTGTCAGTGGTCATAATAGCACGGGCGCTGGCCCTGCCTGCCTCTCTTGTATCGGATAGATTATTAAACACCTCATCCAGATGATCCTGTATCCATGTCCTGTCCAGATATCGCCCTATAACACCTGTCGATGCCACGCCGATCTCATCAGGACTGCAGCCCAGTTTGCTTGATAATATCCTGGCCATCCACTGAGCATCAAGGATGCCTTTATGCCCCGTGAACGCATTAGCGCACCCGCTGCTGGCTATAATCGCCTTTAGATCTCCTCTGGCAAGATACTCCCGGGTGATGATAAGCGGTGCAGCTATTACTTTGTTACGTGTGAAGACCCCTGATGTTGCAAGCCTGCGCGCATCTGCTACGATAATGGCAAGACCATTCTTTCCCTGCTTGGTCCCGTTTGCCCTGATGCCTCTGACTGCACAGATACCGCCTTCTATGGTCTTCATAATCACTCCTGGATTGTTGAGAGCCCCATAATTATGTCGCATCGGGCGATGATTCCCACAAGCTTCTCATCCTCTATCACAGGCAGCCTGTTGACCCTGTGCCTTACCATTCTTCGGGATGCTTCTTCCAGCGTATCGTCAGGAGAAATAGAATAAACTGTTTTTTTCATAATATCCCTCACAGGCTTTAACTTCATTTCCTCAAGGTCTTTCCTGAACTCCTCAATCCTGAAGAGATTCCTTAAAGGAACCTCGATTACTTCAAGTGGACTTGGCAGCCATAGCTCACCTGAAAATTCAGTAACCTTAAATAATTTAATTAAATCGGTCTCGGATACAATCCCCACTACTTTTCCCTCTTCAACTACCGGCACGCCGCTGATTCGGTTCTCTTTGAATATTTTTGAAAGAGAACCCACGGTATCATCTGGACTGCAGGTAATTACATCTTTTCTCATAACATCTCTTACATTCATAATCCACCTCACGGAGCAATACCGGGCGTCCAGAGACCTGTTGTTTCTGGAAGTCCGAGCATCAGGTTCATGTTCTGGATTGCCTGGCCTGATGCACCTTTTACAAGATTGTCTAATGCTGATATTATAACTATCCTGCGGCTGTCTTTTTCGATCTCAAAACCTATATCGCAGAAATTGGAGCCGCGTACACTGCCAAGCACAGGGGTTCCTCTGATCAACCTGATAAAGGGCTTATCCTGATAAAAATTGTGGTATATCCGGCCAACTTCTTCCTCACTCAATTCCTTTTTGACGAAGATGTGCGCCGTGGTCAGGATCCCGCGTACGCTGGGAATAACGTGCGGAGTAAAGCTGATCTTAGAGAGACTGCCATCCAGCCGGCTCAGTTCCTGGACGATCTCTGCACGATGGCGGTGGGTTGTAAGTTTATAGGCCTGGATATTCTCTGCCATATTTGGATAATGGGATACCTGGGTCGGCTCTGCACCTGCGCCTGAGATTCCGCTTTTTGAATCAAAGACTGCAAGTTCGATTAGTCCGGCAGAGGCCAGCGGCGCTGCAGCAAGGGATGCTCCTGTTGGATAACATCCGGGGTTTGCGATGAAATTTTGACCTGCCACTTCAGGATGGAGTTCAGGAATTCCGTATACAGCCTCTCTTGGATCTGTATGCTTTATTTTATAGATTTTTTCAAAAATATCTGACCTCAGGCGGTAATCCGCGCTGAGATCAATGACCTTTACGCCCGCATCAAGCAGTGCAGGCACGATATGCATGGCTGTACCGTGGGGTACGGCAGTGAACACGATATCAGAGCGGGAGGCCACTTCTTCTGCACCCAGGTCTTCAAAATTCAAACCAAATATTTTACGAAGATGTGTATGGGTATCGCTTACCTTCTGCCCTTTTCTGCTGCGCGATGTCACTGCAACGACATTCACATCAGTATGCCCGGTAAGTAGGCGCAGTAGTTCACCGCCTGTATATCCAGAGCCGCCGATGATTCCTATATCCATGCTATACCTACATGTACTGGCTTATAATGATACTTTCGTTTCCTGCGAGCTTATTGCACGTATTGATTATCCTGTCTTTGAGATCACTTTCAGTGAAGAAAAGATGGGACGGACAGGAGCAATCACTGCATCCAAATCCCGGGATTTCATAGCATAATTCTCTTATTGACTTTGCAACAAGACATTCGATATCCTCATCCGAAGGTAAAAGGACAGTACACACAACTCTTGAGTAAGGTAAAAGATAATCGATATGCCATTTCCTTGTGCTGTTCACACCTGAGGATACATCCAGATGCCTGGTTACGCGTTTAAATCCCCCTGTTCCATGCGCTGAACCAACGTAAGCGTAGAAACCTTTTTTAAACTTGAACTTTCCCAGTTTTCCTACCTGGATATCGATATCATTATCCAGCCTGAGGATCAGAACATATGCTCCTTTCATGCCATTTTTCATTGTTATCTATGAACCTACAGTTAATGTATGTTGCGATAGGTATATACGGGTTAAAAATCATTTTCAGGTTACTTCATAGCATAAACGTGAGTTAGCTAACTGTTTTGCGAGGGTTGCCCAGTCCGGTCAAAGGCGATGGATTTAGGGTCCATTCTCGTAGGAGTTCGTGGGTTCGAATCCCATCCCTCGCATAAAACTTCAAATTTCCCCGATTTGACTGGAATCATTTATTAACCGATATTGCCATTAGATATTTGAGGGAAAAGTTATGGAAGCTGTTTATTTCTTTGAGGATAAGGCCGGTAAAGATGTCGTAAAAGCGTTAAAAGAGGATCAATTTAAGCACATCGGTTATATTATCAGGGAGTGCAATCTCCTGGGGTCTGAGCGCAGAGGTTATTTTCTGTATCTGAATGCCAATTCAGAGGAGATCGATCGCGCAGAGAGGAAACTTGAGGGCCTGGGTCTTGAGAAAGTCCTGGGCTCTGAGATGAAAGCGGTAGCAGATACTATCAGGGTAGGACGTGTTGGTTAGGCTATCTTGCTGATTATGGCATCCACCATCTCACTTGATTTTGCATGGCCTCCAAGGTCATAGGTCACATATTCGCCCTCGGAGATCACTTTTTCTGTCGCTTCAAAGATAGCTTTTGAATTCTCGCGCTCCCCGAGGTAGTCAAGCAGCCACGCGCCTGCAAGCACGGTAGCCACAGGGTTTACTTTATCCTGTCCTGCATATTTGGGCGCTGAGCCATGTGCAGGTTCGAACATGGCATAGTTATCCCC
Source organism: Candidatus Methanoperedens nitratireducens (assembly GCA_020724545.1). Taxonomy (GTDB): domain Archaea; phylum Halobacteriota; class Methanosarcinia; order Methanosarcinales; family Methanoperedenaceae; genus Methanoperedens; species Methanoperedens nitroreducens_B. The sequence goes on along the minus strand of DYGR01000007.1, from coordinate 14,515 downwards.
TATATTTGCCGAGTAGATGAGGCCTATGCTGCCGACCAGAGCAGAGCACTCCTCGCTTAAGATATCCATGAAAAGATTGGTGGATAAGAGGATTTTCTGGTTGAATATCTGCGGGTTCTTTATCAACTGCTGTGCGATATTATCGATATGGTATTCTTCAACCTCAATGCCTGGATAATTTTTTCCCATCTTTTCGACTTCCTCAAGGAACGTGCCGCATGTCTGCTTGAGTATATTGCTCTTGTGGATTGCCACAACGCTCTTCCATCCACGGCGCATGGTTTCTTCAAAAGCATAGCGGGCAACATTGCGGCATGCAGGCCGGGTGATCTTCCTTATGGCGATAAAAACATCATCTGTCAACTGGATTTCCTTGCCGAAGTACAACCCTTCTGTACCCTCTCTTATGCATACAAAATCAACATCTCCAAGTGGTTTCTGGGTATTTGGGAATGATTTTATCGGCCTGACATTGGCATAGAGGTTGAACTTCTGCCTGATAGAAACAGCCACGCTCCTGGGAGAGCCTGCGCCCCCTGGCGTTGTTGTCGGGCCTTTAAAACCTGCATCGGTATTGCTCAGTATGTCCCATGTCTCATCAGGGATAAGCGAATCTCCGCCGTGTTTTTTCCAGTATTCTGCTCCTGCTTCGCACATTATAAACTCGATATTCGTACCTGCTGCTTCAGTGACCCGGAGCATGCTGTTAACAAGTTCCGGACCTACTCCATCGCCTTTTATGACTGCTGCTTTTTTGCTCATAATTATGCTAAAATAGCCATTTTTCTATAAAAAGCTTTATCGTTACAAAAGAGAGAATTTGCAAAGAGGAATCTAAACTGAGGATCAAAATAACAATCAGGAACCTGTCAAATCTCCCTGTTAATTTTGATTACCAGTACGGCATGGCCTCGATGCTATATTTCAGACTTGCAGATGCGGATATAAGGCTGGCAAATGAGACCCATGCCCATCAGGGATTCAAGTTCTACACGTTCTCCAATCTTGTGCTGATGAACAGAAGAAAATGCAGATCGGGCCTTTGTTTTGATAGGGCTTTTTTTATCCTGTCCTCGCCTGATGACAGGTTCATCAAGAGCTTCACAGAAGGTCTTCTCCAGCAGCCCGAGTTCTATCTGGACGGGCCAGATGGCAGGACTGATCTGGTGATTGAGCGCATCGAGATACTGAAAGAACCCTCTTTTGGTGATGAGTGCTGGTTCAGGACTCTTTCGCCCATATATACCAAGACCATAAGAAAGGAGAATGAGAACCTGCGGGAGATAGATCTTTACCCCACAGAGCCGAAGTTCTACGAGAACCTGCATCGGAACCTGACCGGGCGCTTCAGCGAATTTTACGGCAAAGAACCTGTGGATCACTTCGATGTAGTCAAGACCGCAGATATCAAGCCCAAGCGCATCAAGATCGCGGATAACTACAGGCGGTGCAGCCTCATGAGCCTGAGAATCCAGGCAAGCCCTGAACTGCTAAAGTTCGCCTATGATGCAGGTCTGGGAGAGAAGAACGCGATGGGGTTCGGGTGTGTGGATGTGGTAAGTCAGGGTACACAGCTTAAAAATTTAACCGCAGATGAACGCGGATGAACGCAGATAGGAGGAATCATCGGATATTTAAAAAGAGGTTGCTATGGACTTGATGGGCAATAACAATATGTTGAATTAGCGGATGGTCTCCAGGGGAGCAACAAAGATAAATAGTTTAACTAACGTTAGAATTTACTGTATTATGATCAGCATAATGATCTGATAGAACTGAAGGAGGATGAATGGTATATGATTGTGGTGGCCTGCTCTAACTATGGTGCACGGATGGATTGCACCGGAGCGATGATGTATCTTGCTTCTCATGACTTTTTGCCTGGCACGGGCAGGGCGCCGCCGTTCATGGAGGAGGCGATAAGGGAGGGGAAGAGGAGGGAGAGGAGATGATGAATAACGATATCGAAATAAAAAATGAATTTGTCGGGGATCCAATTGTAGATTCCGGTTTGCTTGCAGTTAAATTATTGGCAAACAAAGAAATAAATCACTGTTCCAAAGAAGAATTAAAAAAGATTTCAGATGAACTCATTGAGCTTTATCTAACACCTGCCTGGTCAAAAGATATTTTATCAATATTTCCAAATAGTACTTATATTCAATATGCTAAGAATTATGATAGAGAGGGAAAGTCCAAAGAGTTTCTATATGAATTAATAGATGGGTTAAATAAATCTGAAAATGACCCAGATTATTGTATATTTTGTGGAAAACCTGCATACAAGAGGAAAGATGGTAAACCATTCGTCAAAACCCAAATACCTTTAGTTGGTTCATCTGAGTTTACCAATTTTTCCCCATCATTTAAAAATGGCATTGCCATCTGCGCAAAATGTGCTTTAGCAGTCCAATTTGCACCAATCCTATTTTATAAGACAGGTGGAAAACCAAGCTGCATAAGTTGTAACAATATGGAGATAATGAAGGTATTCGGAGAAGAATGTTTAGAATACATCAATCAAAGAAAATTATTGAATAATTATAAATCCAAAGATATTTCTGGTATATTTGATGAGGGTTTTAAATCATCACAAAATGCGTTGTTTCATTTAGCATATAAAACCTCTACAAAATATAAAAAGTTAGGACTTCTAAAACAAAATGAAGAAATTGTGATTTATCGTATAGATAATTACAATCAAAATCCTGCCGGAGTTACAATATATAAAATACCGAATAATATATTCAGATTTGTTATTAATGTGATGACAAGTCCTGAATATAAGAAAAATTGGTATAACTTACTTTCAAAGCATTATGCAAAATCGGATGCAAACAATGATTCTCCTGTCTGGAAAATCAGTTATAATAGGATTCATGATTCTTTATTAAAAAATGAAAGTATATTATGGACTTTCAGAGATGATAACGAAAAGAAACCTACAATACCGTGGATTATTGTTGAGTACTATATGGAGTTAGTGAGAAATATGAATAAACAGAGAATTGAGGCAATCAAAAATCTGGCAGATAAAATTGCCATTTGTATTGAAGAGAATAATAATAAAAAGAGAATTAACGATATTATTTCAGCTAGAGATTTTCCAACTTTTCGAAATCAATTAAGATTAGTTTTCAGGGATTGGCAAAAATTGGGCAAGGATAAACCGATGATAACTTATGAAGAATATATCTCAACAATTATCCCAGAAGATTATTCGAATTGGAAAGAAGTCCAGGATCTAATAATTATCAGGTTATACGAAAAATTGCACAACATGCTTTCGAGTGGAGAAATTAGCGAAGTTGAACCTATAGAACCAGAAGGTGATGAAGAATGAAAACTATAATAGGAACTTATTTAATCAATGCGCCATTTTCGGCGCTAAATAATCGAGGAATAGATCAGAGAGCGGCGAATGAGAATGAGGTAGCAACCAAAATAATTCAGTCTCCAGAAGGAATAAGGCCTTATGTTTCAGCACAGGCATTAAGATACTGGTGGAGAATGGTTTTAGAAAATAAATTTGGATGGAACTGCTCACCGGTGGAGAAAATCGGAAAAAATCAAGCTGTAACGAAAGGAGATCCATTTGAATACGATGATGATGATATTTTTGGCTATATGAGTGCCAGAAAAATTGATACAGGTGAGAAAGATAAAAATAATAAACCGAAGATGGAAAATGTAACAGTGACAAGGATATCTCCGTTAAAATGCTCACCTTTAATTGGGTTTCCAATACGACCTACCTCAGATTTTGGTGTTTTAGTGAGAAAGCTTGAAACTGATCCGATACTTTTCAATCATCAATTCTATAGTAATATCTTCAAAGGTATTTTTGCACTGGATATTGATTCAGTCGGGAAATATACAATAATTGACAAACCTGGAAGTAAAAATTTATCAAAAGATCTTGCAGAAAAGTATGATAAAGATGGGTTGAAAAAAGATGAAAAGACCTATGCGCTTCCGTTAGAGAAAAAGAAGACGCGAATTTTTGATACTATTAAAGCATTGAAGTTTTTGAATGGTGGAGCAATGCAGACATTGCATCACACTGATGTAACTCCTAAGTTAATTATCCTGGCAGTATTGAATAACGGTAATAACATATTTATGGATGTAATGCCTCATAATAAATACGATAATGGGTTGGTCAATATCGATGCATTGTCTGAGATGTTGGAAGATTATAAGGATGCTCTGTTAAGCAAGGTCTATATTGGTAAATTGTCGGGTTTTGGATCTGATAAAGATAAAGAATTGGAGAGTTTCAAAGCACCATCGGGAGTTAATGTTGTTATAACGACTCCAGTTAAAGCTATTGATCAATTCATAGAGGAGATATTAGCGAATAATAAAATTATTGGCGAGTAAAATGGAAGTTCTTCGTGTTGAAATAAGGGCGATTACGGCCTCATTTAGATATCCTATGTTTGTGGTATCTTATCAGCCTACATATAAAATCCCTCCAATCTCTACGATATACGGTTTGCTCTCTGCAGCAAAGGGTGAAAAAGTTAGCATTTTTGATTTATCGGTTGGTTACGATTTTATATCTAAAGGAAACGGTGTTGATCTGGAGCGCATTCTGGAGTTCGGAGGCGGTGACAAAAATAAACCGGTATCATATCTTGGCAGCAATATTATACATAGGGAATTTTTATATGATTGTAGATTGACATTATATATCTCTGATTTAAATTTTAAAAAATATTTAGAGAACCCTCACTTCACTCTTTTACTTGGCAGACAATCAGATTTAGCCAAGATAACAAGGATAGAAGAAGTTAAATTGATTCTAAAAGAAAATGTTGAGATCAATAATACAGTCATACCTTTCAATGGAAAAGTGCCAGGACAAATCGTTGCTTTACCCTCTGATTATACTGATGAAGCTGAAAGAAAACCAATTGAAGTAAGAACTTATTGTATTGTGGAATCAAAACAACAAATTGAAAGAGGATATTATGATGCTGAGCTAAATAAGGGCGTATATATGCATGAGTTCAACGATAAAAGCAAAAAGTAATGGAGAATCACTCGAAGAACATATAAACAGTTGTCTTTCTGTGTTTGCTCAACTTAAAGATATATATCCAGATTTACAAGAATTTACAAAATATCCATCTTTTTATAATGATGCTTTCGATGCATTGTTTTTTCATGATTTTGGTAAGGCTGCAGAGGGATTCCAAAAATCATTATTGCCAAAAGGAGAAAAATGGAAGTATAGGCATGAAATTCTTTCAATACCGTTTATAAATTGCCTGAAAAAAGAAAATCTCGATTTTGTCAAAATCTTAGTACTAACTCATCATAAAGATGTTAATAAATTAGTAGAATATATTGAAGACAGTGATTTTTTAGGCACTAGTTATGAAGAACGATTAGAGGAAATTAAGCCGAATTTAATTGCTTTGAATGAAATAATAAAGAAATATCCAGAAATCTCTAAAAAGACATTAGGATCAATAGAATGCAAAGTCGATCTTATAGAGAAAATATCAAAAGATAAGTCGATATGGGAGGAAATAATACAAAAGAAAAGAATGGACTTTTCATCAAAGATAGGAATCTTTGGCAAAGGGATGATAAATTCTTGTGATTATTTAGCCTCAAGTGGGATAACAAAGATCCTTAAACCACTACCAAGCTTGAGTGAGATTTATAATTTTGATTCATTGACGAGTATCCAGGCAAAATGTTTATCAACAAAAGGTAACGCAATAATAATTTCACCCACTGGTTCTGGAAAAACCGAAGCATCTATGTTCTGGGCTACAAATAATCTGGATAAAACACAAGGAAATAGAATTTTTTACATTTTACCCTACACTGCAAGTATAAATGCGATGTATAAGCGATTATTGATGAAATTAAGTCCATTTTATTCTGATGACGGCTGTGTATCACTATTACATGGAAAAGCGACTTATTTTTTATACAAAATGTTTGAAGAAGAGGATTTCAAAGAGATACGTAATTTATCAAAAAAAATTTATAGCCCATATAAAATAATGACGCCATTTCAGTGTTTAAAACATTTCTTTTCATTGAAAGGATATGAGATGGGATTATTAGAGATGTACCGTGGGAGATTTATTTTCGATGAGATACACTCCTATGATGCCAAAACGGCGGGATTGATATTGTCAATGTGCGAGTATTTGATAGAGGAGAATGATGCTAAAATATTGATAATGTCTGCAACGATGCCCTCATTTTTGAAAGATATGTTTTTAGACAATCTTCATATTGAAAATGAAATGGTTATGGATAAAAAAGAATTGAGCAAATACCTTCGCCATAAATGCAAGATAATTGATGGAGATATCCTTGGAAATATTGATTTAATAATAAAAAGATTGCAAAATAAAGAAAAAGTATTGGTTGTATGTAATACTGTAAATAGAGCACAAGATGTTTACAAATTATTGAGAAATAAAGTTAACAACTCCGCTTTGCTGCATGGTAGATTTATCTTGAAAGATAGGGAAGCAATTGAAAAAAATATTGAGAATTTGAATTTATTAGTTGGTACACAAGTAATTGAAGTTTCACTGGACATTGATTATGATGTATGCTTCTCTGAACCAGCTCCAATTGATGCTTTAATTCAGCGATTTGGAAGAGTTAATAGAAGAAAAAATAGTGATGGATTACCTCTCAAAGGTATTTGTGATGTATTTGTTTTTTCAGAAGGTTCCGATAATGATAGATATATCTATGATGTAGAGATTGTAAACAAAACTTTAAAAGTTCTTAATGAAATTGATTTATTGTTTGAACATATATTATATGAAGCAGTCGATGAAATATATATTAATGGTTTTGGTGATAAACAAAAAGAATTTGATGATACGAAAATTTCATTTAGACAAATGATAGACCGTATTGTACCGTTCAATAATTCAAATACAAAAGAATCAGACTTTTATGATTTATTCAATTCGATAGAGGCGGTTCCTGAACGATATCAAAACGAATATCTTGGCTGTATCCGAAATAAAAAGTTATTCGATGCTATGCAATATTGTTTGCAATTGACGAATGGTCAATTTCATAAACTACTAAAAGATGGACGGGTTGATTTCGAAAAAAAGATTTTTATCAATACAAAATATGATCCGGAATTGGGATTACTGATAAATGAACAAGAAGAGAATAAAAATATAATTTAATACAACATACAAGAAAAACGATTCATATCCTCTGGCATGTCGCCGCCATGATTCATGCCCTCCCCCGCCTCCACGCCCTCAATCACCGCCATGACTATCGAAAAAGGCGCTGGATTCATACCAGTGCCGTCGCCTCCCCCCCCTCAATCACCGCCATGACCCAGAGACCGCAAAGCGCAGCCGGATCTTTGCGTACTTTGCGCGCTTTGCGGTGGGGCTTTTGTATTCAAATTTTGACGGCAGCGTGCAAAAAAGTCGTGGATCTTTATAAAGGCAATACCAAACCTGACATCCACGATAAAAAGTTTCTTTTTACCAAAGGTTTTTGTAGAATGAGTTCGATTAAGATTTGAGGAAAAAACGATAGTGATTCCTATAAAATTGCTTTGAGAAACACCAATAGATCAAGTCAAAAATGGGCTCCAAAAAGCTTGGTTAAAATCAGACCTTAGAGGGATTGAAACATTGTATAAGAACCTTTACTCGTTTTTAGAACTTTTTCGTTAAAATCAGACCTTAGAGGGATTGAAACGTCAGACTTCTCATCACACTTGCAGCCACTAGAAATCGTTAAAATCAGACCTTAGAGGGATTGAAACGTTTCTTTAGTCCATGCATTTCACAGATTTTATCTATGTTAAAATCAGACCTTAGAGGGATTGAAACCCTTATTCTCCTATTACCTGCGCTTCCAAACACACGATGTTAAAATCAGACCTTAGAGGGATTGAAACAAGTACAATAGAGACTATAACAACTCAGGACAGGCTTGTTAAAATCAGACCTTAGAGGGATTGAAACATACTAAAATAAAGAAAATGAAATAATTATGAATGTCGTTAAAATCAGACCTTAGAGGGATTGAAACGTTGATTTAACACAGCCACTCGATCATATGCATTAGCGTTAAAATCAGACCTTAGAGGGATTGAAACTATTATTTCTCCCATTATTTCATCCTTATCCTGTTAAAATCAGACCTTAGAGGGATTGAAACTCTCCTTGTTCTATTTGTTGCTCATATACTGCTCCTGTTAAAATCAGACCTTAGAGGGATTGAAACGAAAAAAGAAGGAGTTTTACTCCAGAACCAATGACGGTTAAAATCAGACCTTAGAGGGATTGAAACGCACACATCAAGACAAAGAGAAAAGGAAAATCAGAGAGTTAAAATCAGACCTTAGAGGGATTGAAACTCATCATGCTGACCAACCATCCGGTCAAACCGGATGGTTAAAATCAGACCTTAGAGGGATTGAAACAGCGCTACAAAGTATATCAAAGGTGGCTCCATAAATGTTAAAATCAGACCTTAGAGGGATTGAAACAAATATTAAAACGTCATCATCTAAATCCGATGTATCGTTAAAATCAGACCTTAGAGGGATTGAAACCTATCCAGGGAGCTTATAATGGTACTCAATGGGGTGAGTTAAAATCAGACCTTAGAGGGATTGAAACGGCAGGGGAGGTATAGAGATAAGCTACGTAGAAGGCGTTAAAATCAGACCTTAGAGGGATTGAAACATCTTCTCTGCTAGCTCATCTGCCGACTTTCTAGTTAAAATCAGACCTTAGAGGGATTGAAACTTACATCTCTTTTTCTTGATGAAAAATACCTGTAAGCTTCGTTAAAATCAGACCTTAGAGGGATTGAAACATACATTAAGGTATATATAATGGTATCGATGGTTTTCGTTAAAATCAGACCTTAGAGGGATTGAAACCTCGGAAAAGGGACGTAAAAGCGGATGAACATTCATTGTTAAAATCAGACCTTAGAGGGATTGAAACCAACAACAGCAACATGCGCAGTATTATGCTCAACAGGTTAAAATCAGACCTTAGAGGGATTGAAACTTCGTCAAAACAGTAACAGGCTTCCACAACATAGCCGGTTAAAATCAGACCTTAGAGGGATTGAAACGTGTGCTAAGCATGCTTTGTATGCTTCGTGCTCTTGGTTAAAATCAGACCTTAGAGGGATTGAAACAAGTCTCATTACTATCTTCTCAGCGTTCTGTTTCGCTATCGTTAAAATCAGACCTTAGAGGGATTGAAACCGAGTAAATCATTATAATAACCTGCATACCTGCTTTGGTTAAAATCAGACCTTAGAGGGATTGAAACAGATGCTGGGCGGGATTCTTGCAGCACTTAAGCAAAGTTAAAATCAGACCTTAGAGGGATTGAAACAGATGTTCTTTGAATACCTCGAATGAAGCCTCATCAGTTAAAATCAGACCTTAGAGGGATTGAAACGAAGGAGAGTGAATAAAATGATAACATGTCATAAATGTTAAAATCAGACCTTAGAGGGATTGAAACTGTACTCAGAGTAAGTTCTACCTTCTCCTTGCTCTACGTTAAAATCAGACCTTAGAGGGATTGAAACCAATCACGACCCGTATCAGAGCCGACGACTTTGGCGGTTAAAATCAGACCTTAGAGGGATTGAAACCTCTCTTCAGTAGTGGAGAGAATAAAAAATAAGAGTTAAAATCAGACCTTAGAGGGATTGAAACCAACTTATCCGTCAATGGTGTGTTGTATGGCCAGGGAGTTAAAATCAGACCTTAGAGGGATTGAAACTAAGTTCACAAAATATTAAAGATAGTATCTCCGCATTGTTAAAATCAGACCTTAGAGGGATTGAAACAAATTATTCTACTTCTGATAGGTTAGTTTCAATCTCTCAAGTTAAAATCAGACCTTAGAGGGATTGAAACTTTTTCGTCACAAATCTCATGTTTTTTCGAACAACCGGTTAAAATCAGACCTTAGAGGGATTGAAACTACAAAATAATCGGGAAACAAGAAGATAGAGAAGATGTTAAAATCAGACCTTAGAGGGATTGAAACTAAGGGAATTGATAGACCTGGGTGTTTCGTTCAGAAGTTAAAATCAGACCTTAGAGGGATTGAAACACTCCAGCTCCAACTTCTGACTTTCCTGATCCCGGCCGTTAAAATCAGACCTTAGAGGGATTGAAACTTAGAACCAACATCATCAAATGAAAGAACTGCATTTGTTAAAATCAGACCTTAGAGGGATTGAAACGCATTTACATGGTGCGGGAACACGCTTTCCCTCAGAGTGTTAAAATCAGACCTTAGAGGGATTGAAACGCGTTTACATGGTGCGGGAACACGCTTTCCCTCAGAGGTTAAAATCAGACCTTAGAGGGATTGAAACCATGACACGAAAGTTATAAGTGTAAGGGCTTATGATTGTTAAAATCAGACCTTAGAGGGATTGAAACCTTGCAAGGTCTGCTGTTATACCTGACAGCATTAGCGTTAAAATCAGACCTTAGAGGGATTGAAACATTATCAATCGCATCAAGCTGATGTCGCACTACTCGTTAAAATCAGACCTTAGAGGGATTGAAACGAGAACATTCGTCTGATTTCGCATAGTTCGATGCCTGTTAAAATCAGACCTTAGAGGGATTGAAACGTTTGACCTCCTGTTATATCGTTCTGCTAAAACGACACTCGTTAAAATCAGACCTTAGAGGGATTGAAACGGAATTTGAACGCTATTGCTTCTGATATCACAGGTTGTTAAAATCAGACCTTAGAGGGATTGAAACATGATTGATGCGCGATCAGGCAGGCGACATATAAGGCGCGTTAAAATCAGACCTTAGAGGGATTGAAACGTATCCCGCCTAACTCTATCAGCGAGATAAAAATATGTTAAAATCAGACCTTAGAGGGATTGAAACGATTTGATAGAAGTATTGAACTGCTCAGCGGGATAGATAGTAACACCTGTTTATTAGTCGAATCCCAGCGCAAATTGGTTGAAGAAGTGATTTAGCTATTCCTTTTTTTCATGCTGTGCAACATTATTAATATATGAATTGATAATATGAATTTGTCGGGATAGAATGATCCAACCGAACGTAACACTGGAGGAAGCAGAGAATACCCAACCTGAAGAAATCATCACCGGTAGCATGCGCATTACCGGTGTGAAGGTAGCATACTATTTCATCTGCCATACAAAACTCTGGCTCTTCTCGCACAATATTGCCCTTGAGAGTGAGAACGAGAATGTAAACATAGGTAAGCTCCTGCACGAGGACCGCTACAGGCGCGACAAGAAGGAAATGACCATAGACCAGACGATAAGTATCGATTTCATCAGGAAAGGAGATTCTATAGTCCTACATGAGATAAAAAAGACAAAGAAGATGGAAGAAGCTCATCGATGGCAGATGCTATACTATATTTTTTACCTCAAATCAAAAGGCATAGCGGCAACAGGAGAGATCAATTACCCACTTATCAGTAAAAAAGACCAGGTTACACTTTCAGAAAAAGATGAATCAGATATAAATAATATCATACAGGAGATCAGGAAAATTATAACCGGCAGAATGCTCTCTCCCAAAAAAGTCAAGATCTGCCCGAAATGCGCCTATTTTGAGTTCTGCTTTGGAGATGAAATATGAAGGATAATTTTTATATCACACAGGATGGCAGCCTGACAAGACATGAAAACACGGTTTACTTCGAGAACGAGAGCACAAAACGCGCCCTGCCGATAAACAAGATATATTCGATCTATGCCTACGGGCGGCTGAGTTTTTCATCAGGCGTAGTGGATTATCTTGCTAAGAACGGGATACCAATACATTTCTTCAATTACTACGGCTTTTATGAGGGTACTTTCTACCCGCGTGAAACGCTGGTGAGCGGTGACCTGATCGTAAAACAGGCTGCAAATTATCTTGATAGCAAAAAGAGGCTCTGCCTTGCAAAATCCTTTGTGGAAGGAGCATGCGGCAATATCCTGAGAAACCTGAGATATTACGCCAGGGAAAAACCTGAACTTGAAGCATACATCACGAACATTGAATCTGAATTCTCAAGGCTACCTGCAGCAGCGACAATCCCCGAGGTCATGAACGTAGAGGGCAGGATAAGAGATCTCTATTATAACGCCCTGGATGAGATATTCCCGGAAGATTACAGGATAATCAAGAGATCAAGGATGCCGCCGGCAAACAGGATGAACACGCTTATCAGTTTTGGCAACTCGTTGATGTATACCACTGTCCTCTCGGAGATCTATAATACCCAGCTCAATCCCACGATATCTTTTCTCCACGAACCTTTTGAGAGGCGGTTCTCCCTGGCTCTTGATGCAAGTGAGATATTCAAGCCCATAATAATAGACCGGATAATCCTGAAGCTTGTGAATAAAAACATGCTGGATAGTGATTGCTTCAGGGGCGAAATAGGGGATATGCTGCTGAGTGAAAAAGGGAAAAAGATATTTTTAAAGGAATATAATGAGAAACTGTCAACTACGATAATGCACAGGGGATTGGATCGGAAAGTATCCTTCAAGAGACTCATAAGGCTTGAACTATATAAGCTGGTAAAACATTGTCTTGGTGAAAAGGAATACAAACCCCTGATAATGTGGTGGTAATTCTGTACGTGGTAATTGTTTATGATGTAGGGGTAGAAAGAGTTAATAAAGTGAGAATTTACCTGAAGCAATACCTTAACTGGGTACAGAACAGTGTTTTTGAAGGTGGACTTACCGAATCCGAATACATGAAAATAACGAGCCGTCTTGGAGAGATAATTGATGAATCAATGGACCACGTAATATGCTACAAAAGCAGGGATAAGAGATATCTTGATACAGATGAGATCGGTACCAGAAAAGCTGAGATTTCAACAATAATTTGATATTTCAATAAAGCTTATAAGCTCAAAAGTCATCTGGAAATAGAATCGTGTAATACGTTTTTTATACGCATATACCAATTATTGGAGGATTACTCAATGGCAAGAAAACCAGCAAGAATGTACAGGAACATCACCCGGCGCTCATATACGAGGCGAGAATACATGGGAGGTGTACCGGGAAGCAAAATCGTAACCTATGATATGGGAAACTTAAAAGACGAGTTTCCGGTACAGATATCTATAACAGCAAAAGAGGCATGTCAGATCCGGCACAGCGCTCTTGAATCTGCGCGTATTGCAGCAAACAGAATCCTACTTGATAGTATCGGACAGGCCGGTTATCATCTGAAGATCAGGGTATTTCCGCACGAAGTTCTGCGGGAGAACAAACAGGCAACTGGAGCAGGCGCTGACAGGGTATCCCAGGGAATGCGCCAGGCATTTGGTAAGGCTGTAAGCACTGCAGCCAGGGTAGATGCGGGTCAAAAGATCATGACGTTATCAGTAAATCCCGGTAATTTTAAACAGGCGAAGGAATCACTAATATCCGCAGGGCATAAACTGCCCACTCCGATCAGGCTGATCATAGAAAAAGGCCAGGAATTGGTTTTGACTTGAGTACCATGAACGATTATCTGGCAAGTCTGGACAGGGCACTGGCTAAACTACCTGAAATTAAAGGTTCCGGGGAGCGTTTCGTAGTCCCGGAGCCAAAGTTGCTCACTGAAGGTAAGACAACTGTACTGGAAAATTTTGCTGCCATAGCTGATAAATTAAACCGTGAGCCGGAACACATATTCAAGTTCCTTCTACGGGAACTGGGTACTGCAGGTAAGCTTGAAGGCTCAAGGGCGGTATTTCAGGGGAGGTTTACCTCAGGCGCTGTCTCAGAACTTATTGATGCATATATTAAGGAATACGTAACGTGCTCTGAGTGCGGACGTCCTGATACGCATCTAATAAAAATCGACAGGATCCTGACACTGCGGTGCGATGCATGCGGTGCCCACAGACCTGTCACGAAGCGACAGATAGCCGTTATCGTAAAGGAAGAAGCACTGGTAGAGGGTGAAACCTACGAGGTTATGATAAATGCGGTCGGGAGAAAAGGAGATGGTATTGCTAAAAAGGATAAATATACCATTTATGTGCCAGGTGTAGTTAAAGGGGATATAGTTAAAGCAAAGATAAAAAAGATTTCCGGAAATCTGGCGTTTGCCGAATTAATCGAAAAGAAATGATAAATAATAAATTATTTATTTCTGGTGGGAAAGATATGTTACAATCACCCTGAACTTGGGGAGGATGGGCTGGCAGGTCCTTGATTTTAAGCTTGCACCTGGCATTTCAGTAAGAAAATGGGCGGCTATTACGAAAAGATTAGTAAGCATGCCATAAAAGCTGCATACACGGTACAGACTGTACAGAAGAGCTAGTTTATCCGATTGCGCTATGTAGTGAATGTTGGAAATTTACTATAAGTAGACCTGCTGTTAACAACTATTTGAGGGCAAATGCGTAAGTCCTAATGAGATTAGTAAAAGAGATCAGAGAGATATGGGAGTTGTAGCTTCATTAGTGCCAAGTATGCAACTTTATAATTTTCATTA
>DYGR01000053.1 GCA_020724545.1 Candidatus Methanoperedens nitratireducens | reverse complement strand
GTTAACCAGCATCCATCTTACTGTTGACATGAATGTTTCAGCCTTGAAGCCTGTCAGTAATGTTATCTCTGTGAAGAACGTATCTCAATAGGTATTCTAGTTTTTATGAGGGGAGTAACAGGTATGCTGGCACGCTCGCAGGAGCTGCTAGAAAAAAATTGACCATAGTCTTCTTCATATTGGGCTACCCAGTATTCATCCAGCATATTCCAATCAGTCTCTATAAGCTCAATCATCAAGTTTAATGATATCATTTATGCTATATATATTTTATTATGATGCTAATCATCATAATATGGTGGTTACCAACAGGAACATATTCTCGTTGTTAAATAAAAATTTGTCAGTATGTTTATATGTCACTCATAACACCCATCTTATTACTTCAAAAGCCTCGGCATATCTTTCCTCGATCTGGGTACCCCTTGTTGTTGCAAGTCCCCTTATAAAATCCTCGTTCAGATATGCTCTATGTTTCTGCGTTTCATAACAATTCAAGGCAGCAATTTTTTTATTTAGATGCATGTCCTCCAGAGGTACAAAAGCAGATGTATTAAAGGTTAAATTGTTCCACGGCTGCTCATAGCCCAGAATCGTGCACTTTTTAAAAGCACGGAGGGTTTCTTCATTGACAGTTCTATGATCCTGATGCGTATCAAAAGAGGATGTAGTGAACACAATTTCGGGCTGTATCTCTTTTTTAATACTGATCATTGTATCAAGAATCTCCTGTCTTAGACGAGGAAACGTCCTTACTTCAAAATCATAAAGTAAAGGCTCTTTTGTACCGAGTATTTTAGTAGCCTTCTTTACTTCAGTCTTGAGTATATCACAGGGATACTCCTTCGGGACAGATTTTTCACAGCACGAGAAAGCAACATAATAAACCTCTATTCCTGCCTCAACAAATTTTACAATACTCCCACCGCATCCCAGTTCACCATCGTCTGTATGAGGGCTCAATATCAATATCCTTTCAGTCACAGATCTCCTCCAGTTTCCTGAAGATATTGTAAATATCTTCGCCGCAGTAAACCACATCTTTAACTATTATTTGCTCTTCTCCGATGTTCTCTAATGCATCTCCCCAGCACTGTGCGATGTGCTTAATCCCATGTGATACAAAGATATCTATAAAGGAAGGAACGGTGCTGTGAACTGCTTTAATTATAGATATTGAGGACATTAAGTTCACGTACTGCCCCTGATATTTTTTCACTTCTTCTTTTTCCCCTTTTTCACGTGCATTTGCAGCCATCTCTTTAAGTCTTGCCTTCTTGAATTTTATTATCCTATCGAGATCTTCATTTCTTGCATTTTTCTCTGCTACATCACATATTCTTACAAGTTCACCGATGGCTGCCACATGTGCAGGGCCTCTATAATTATCCCTGCTCTTCCATGAGACTGTAACAGGCAGATTGAACCCAAGCTTTCTGGAGATCTCATCCGAAATCCTTCCATACACAAGCCCTCCCCCGCTTCCAGATATGAACACATGCGTTCCCATGCCTTCTGAAAAGATCACGTTCCTGGATACAGCGTTCGGGCTCATGTCCGGGAATCTTTTATCAAGCTCGTTCAGATCTATAACATGCTCCCCTGAGCAAAGTCTGCAGGTACCCACAGCATATCTTTCTCTGAGTAAAAGATTAATTTTGGCTCCGCACGGGCAGTGATACCAGAATGGTAAAGAGTCCGGGGCACACAGAGGTGCATCTGGATTTTTTGTATCGTTGTAAATGCTGTTGTATTCCTTCAGGTTAAGGATTATGCTTTTCCACTCCTCTAAGAAAACATTTTTTCTTTGAAGGTCTGAGTATCTGAAAAAACTGATATTCAAATCAAGCAGATTATTGCATACTCTGGATATGAAAAAAGCATTCAGGTCAGGAAAGTTTTTTGCATGCACATAGCATTCATATAGGATTTCCATTAGCTCTGTCAAATCGGGTTCTGTTTTCTGATAAATTGAATATTTTTTATAATGAACAGCTATTTTTTCCATCTCTTTTTTCCAGTCTTTTTCGCACGGCTTTGAAAGATAATCGAATCGTTTCCATATGTTTTCACCCGATATCTTGAACCCCACCTTTTCGTAGCCAAGCCTGTTGAAAGCAGGAAGTTTGTTCTGTGTAAGAAGCCTTGATGTACAGAGATTATAATCTGCAAATCCGAAAAGTGCAATTGCTTCTTTGCCCTGCTTATGAAACTTTTTCCTGAAAGAGTCCAGAAGGAACAGCTTTTTCAGAAACCCTGAGTGTGGGAGGAAGTTGGGCTGATGCCCGGACTCAAGAACAACTGTTTCTTCATCCAGACATGGATATGAAAAGCCAACTCCAGCGTCCTTACTGAAGTCTTTCACGGTTTCAAAAACAGCTTCCAGGTTTGATAACTGGTTTTTTTTCAGGTTATGGTCTGGCATATATCCTGGCTGACCGTATTTTATTAATTCTTTCTTTGCATACTTTTATAAAAGTAAAAATAGCTTTTATTGCTCTCTGCTTGATTTCTTTATTGATTATATATAAATGTATCCTCCATGTTAAAATAGCCGCAAATGTGAGCCCAAGAATAGTTAGTAATATATTGATGGGCGTAGTATCTATACCCAGTGCAAGGTCCACGAAGAGTACAGAGAGCATTACTCCTGAGATGCTGAGTGCAAATGAGAGAGCAATCCTCTCACCATAGTCTATATCCTGTTTTCTGGGATAAAAAGCCCATGTAAGAGCATACCCCGGGATAAATAGTATAAGGATCAAACCAGCGATTATCCTGAGTGACTCAAGTATCATGGAACTTATTTATTACTTATAATGTAATAGGTTTTTGCATTTTTTTCGTAGAAAAAGTTTTTATCAATCTGTTGCTATCCTTCAACTCTCCATTATGTTTAATAATACATCATAATCTAAAAGCCTCTCATGCCTATATCTAACATCAATTTCCGCTACTTCAAACACAACATGCAGAGCATCGCAGCCCTGATGCCACTTCTTCCCGAATCTAACCTTGTGCGATGGCCCTGCGATGGTCTAATGATCTACAGCTTTGCAACACCCCAGGCAGCACCTATCTTCCGCGAGGTGGAGCAATCAAAAACGAATTCAATATTCATAGCGGGCGGGCCTCATCCATCAGCACGCCCTGAGGAGACACTTGAGTTCTTCGATTACGTGGTCACAGGAGAAGGTGAGGAGACGCTGCCTGAACTGATAGACGTGATGCAAAAAGGAGGGGATTTTTCATCGGTCAGAGGTATCGCTTTTAAAAAGGAAGGCAGCACCATCTTCACAGGGAAAAGAGATAATATTGACCTGGATAAGTATCCGCCTTTTGACCCTGGCATGATACACAGCAGCATAGAGATCAGCCGCGGCTGTCCGTTCAATTGCTCATACTGCCAGACCCACCAGTTATTCGGCCATCGAATGATGCACCGCAGCATCGATGTGATCGCAAGGTATGCAGAATTTTTAAGGGATATAAGGTTCACATCCCCCAATGCGTTTGCATACGGCTCTGATGGTATTCATCCGCGGATTGAAAAGATCGAGGCGCTCCTTTCGGCTTTGCCCAGAAGGAACATATTTTTTGGCACATTTCCCTCTGAAGTGAGGCCCGAGTTCATAAGTGACAGGCTCCTTGAGCTTGTATCAGATTACTGCGCCAATAGAACGCTCAGCATGGGCGGGCAATCGGGAAGCCAGAGGATACTTGATCGTATAAACAGGAACCATACAGTTGAGGACATTATCATCGGGGCTGAGAGATGCCTGCAGCACGGGTTTACACCTGTGGTGGATTTCATCTTCGGCCTGCCCTATGAAACAGAAGAGGACCAGCTTGATACTCTCAGGCTTATTAAATGGCTGATCGGAAAAGGAGCAAAGGTACATTCCCACTACTTCATGCCCCTGCCCGGGACAGCGCTTGAGAACACCCTGCCGTCTCCATTATCCAGAGAGGTGGATAGAATTATGGGTGAGCTTGCGCTTCATGGGAAAACGACAGGTGTATGGTCTAAAGCTTAATATCCTCGTTCTCAACAAGAAGCCTGAACTCATCAAGACTTAAGCGTTCGCTCTTCTGGAATTTCTCCCTGGCCTGCTCTCTTTTCCCCTCGTTTTTCCTCTCATCCCTGGCTAATTGTATATCCTTCATCTGCTCAAGATATATTCCAAGCTCATCCCTGAGTTTTGGGACATCAGCCTTAAGAGAGTTTATCTTCTTCCGAAGCGGAGCTATGCATTTATATTTTTCAGATAACTGGGAATGATAAGAATCTGCCTCTTTTCGAATTATATCGATCTCATTATAAAGTGCGATCATCTCTTCATGGTATTTCTGGGATTCCGGTGCCAGAATCTGGATCTGAGCATGTATGGAATCCACATCTGTATAGATATCTTTTGCTTTATTATACTCTGCCGATATCTCAGTATGGATCTCAGTGGCTTTTTTCGTGGCGTCAAATCTTGAGCTCAGTTCGATTAAGCGGTTATAGATATTAATCTCATGCTCAAGAGGGATATCAGCAGTCAGGAACATATTGAGTTCATCACTGTATGCTCTCTCAAGGGTCTCAACCCTGCCTCTTGCAGTCTTATTCAGATCATCGCGTGCTTTTTTAAGGTCCCCGATCTTTTCACTGAATTCCTTCCCCCTGCCTTTTAGCTCTTCTCGCATGGATTTCAATTCTGAGATCCTGGCATTTGCTTCATCACGCTTTTTTCGCAGTTCAGAAGCTTTAAGCGACATCTCTCTAACCTGCACATTCAGGTCATCACGCTTTGCCTTTAATTCCTGGTTTCCCTCATTATGAAGTGAGATCTCGCGGTAAATGGTTCTCAGTTCTCTATCATTTTTATCTAATCGTTGCCTGAGAAGGTTAATTTTTTCTTTCAACTCCCGCTCTGATTCAGTCAACCTTAATCCCTCCCTTTTGTTTCATCCAGTAAGCAAGAGCACTGTTATGGCTCTCGATCCTGTGTTTTAACCATCGAATGCGCCCTTCACTTTCGCTGATCTGTTTTTCATGCTCTCTTGCAGAGACTGCATGCTCCTTTGGTTTATCCTGAAGTGAAAGTAGCTCTCTATGAGAAGAATTAGCTTCATCTAATTTATCTGTAATTCCTCTGCATGTTACGGTTATTCCAGCTTTCCCGGCCGCAGATTCAAAATCGCAGAGGTATTTTTTAATCTCAGCTATCATTTTCTCTTCATCCTCAATGTTTTTTGAGGTTTGAAGTTTTTTCTCTAATTCCTCGATTCTTCCAGTTGTACGTATTGTATCATGGATACTGGCTACCTTATCAGCGCGCATCCTGTCAATCACCTGAGTGAATAACTCCTCTCTCTGTTTTTTGGCCTGGTGGAAAAGCAGATGGTATTTTTCATTAAGAACAGCAACTCTTGATTCTGTTGTCTCTATCTCTATCTTGATTGTATCGAGCTGCTGCTTGGCAGCATTTGATCTGCTCTCAAGCTCAAAGAACTCAAAATTAAACGTTTCAAGAAACCGGTTATGTTTATCGATAACCAGCTCAATTAATCTTTCGCTGTCCATTATCTCGGTCATATTCGTACCATCTGGGCATGAGGTATGCCCTGTATAAATATAATGTTCTCAGTATCGATACATCCGCAATCAACTGCGCAGGTTATAGCTTTTTCGCCCGCGATATTTGCGATCGTGGCACACAGGAGAGCTTCTTTAACCTCATCTTCGCAGGCTTCGCTACCTCTATAGAAGCCCTCATCCAGTTTAAGGACAAGCTCACCTTCCTTGAATTTTTTCCCAATAATATCCTTATCACAGACGGCTACAATAACTTGACCCTCTGTTTCATATTTTCTCATATACATATTTAAACTACCTTAAACCGTTCACTGGTTACTTCAATTACCTCTCCAACGGTCTTTAATTTTTGTATCATATCTTCAACGGTATCTTTTTTAATACCTGATTCTTCTGCCTTTGATATTATATCTCCCAGGGGAACTGCGCTCTTATATTCCCCCTCAAGTCTCCTAATTATCTCTTTTAATACTTTAATCCTATCCCTCTGGCTTTTGCCCATTCCGACATTAATAATATCGGCATCAAGCCTGCCTGTCTCAGGATCTGTCATGACCTGCTTCAGGCTTGCCATAACAATCCTGATAACACGGCCTGTATCTTCTTTTGTTATGGTATTGCTCAACCTGACACGTGCACTTGCTTCTGCAAGGCGGATAAGGGCTTCCAGTTGACGGGCGGTCACAGGAACTGGAGAATTGGGATCTTCACCCTGCTTTCGCAGGCCGAGGTAAAAGTCGATCAACTGCTTTCTGGCATCATCCTGGATAATAGGAAAGATATTCCTCTTTGTATATGCTATGTATTTCCTGAGCATGCCTGACTGGATAACGGGCTGTATGATCTCCATGGCACTTGTTATCTCATCCAGTGTTATGCCAGAATTAATGACATTATCTCTCCTGATCGAGAGCTGGCCTGCATAATGCGCTTTGAGTATGTGCTCCGCGATTGCGGTATCACGGCTGACTGAGGGTTCATCTGTCAGGATGAAGATCAGATCAAAGCGCGACATAAGGGCAGGAGGCATATTGATCTGCTTTGCAATAGGTTCATACCGATCAAACCTCCCGAACTTCGGGTTTGCAGCCCCGAGCAGTGCACAGCGCGATTTCAATGTAGCCATAATGCCTGCCTTGGCGATGCTTATAGTATTGTGGAGCACCAGTCCTTCGGATATAAACGTATGATCTGGCTCTACAGTAACATCGTAAACCCACTCAACATTCTCGTTATTTAGTGTTTCAATGTCCTTTATTTCAATAAAACGAATTTCTGAAGCAATAAGAGCTTTTAATTTTTTAATTAAAATTTCAGTGTTTTCGAGCTTTTCTTTTGCTAATTGCCTGACAGATTCCAAAAGAGTGGTATAATTTTTTATAGAACGAGTTCTTTCTATATATGTAACCATACTTCTTGATTTTTTTATTCTCGAGGCAATCTCAGATATCGGTATCTTGTATTTTTTTCTAATTTCCCTTGCATCGCCGATAGTGGATATTTCATCAAGGTTTGATATGTACTCTTCAACTTTGTCTAAATATTTCAAGGCAATTTTTCTGTGCATCCTCGTTTTCATATCAATGCTATAACAAAAGCGGCCATCATCCAAGCGGTAATCTTTGAGAAGTTTTTTAATACTTGCACATATTTCCCAGGGAATTTTATCGTTATCGCTAAATCGATTTTTGCTCCTCTGAACGAGCTGATTTATTTTATTATTTCTTTTATCATGCCTACCGATTAGTTCATAAAATGCTTCTGCGCTTTCGCTTCCAGAAATAACGACTTTATATGCTGTTTTCAGCTCTCCATCTCTATTTGAGAAGTACGTAGTAGATTGGGTGATATAAGAGTACATACCCAGGGACAGCAGCAAATCGGAGTAGTCTCTTGCTAAGTTTATAGAGTTTGTAACATATCCAAATCGTTCTGAATCGCAGAACCCATCCCCTCTGAAAGCTCCAAGGAGGAACTGTATTCTATTTTCTTCTGAAGCATGGAAAATGCATTTAGGAATTCTCTTTTCATCCGATTTTGGAAGTACTTCAAGAAAGTTTGATTTGAAGAATTCACACAGTGGTAATGATATGCATCTTACGTTAAATAAATCCTTAGTTGCCGTTCTACTATTACTTTCAATCCGAACCTGCACGTAAGGCTCTATATCAAAAAGAACCTTAACTATTTTACAAACATCATTAATAATTTCTTCATCGGTGTTCGCAATCATTATCTCTGCACTTCTATTCTTAAATGATTGCGAAAAATGACCCTCACTAACGATATATCCTAATAGTCTGGCAAGGTTATTATCTATCTTCGCAGGGAATGATACAACTTTCTTAGTTTGCGGATGTATTTTCGCTCTTAACAGCGAGACCTCATTTTCTTCTATAGGATACCTTTCTACTGCAGGTGCGAGCATACATTTTTTCACACTGTCTGCACGAATTTCTTTTATTTCTCCTTCATTTAAAATATAGATGGGATGTTCCGGGGTAACTGTAATACTTCTTCCATTAGAGTAGGTAATTTTAATAAAATTTTCAGGTGCTTTGTGCCTGCTTACTCTATCTAAAACTGTTGGGTGGATATTATTAAAATCTGTAGTTAGGATTTTAAATTTTTCATTTCCAGATAGGTTCAATATTTCGCAATCATTTCCATAAATTACATCTTCTCTATTAGAGCTTATTAGTTCATCTACAAATTTGCCAATTTCTATTTTTTCTCCATTTGAGAACATAATTTCTGTTTTTGGGTGATAGGACTGCTGTTCCATGGCCTCATGCATTGAACTTCTATCATCTGATTCCATCTTATCAAGCTCATCCACGCATGCCAGACCCATATCTGCAAGTACAAGCGCACCCGCCTCAAGCGTCCACCTTCCCTCTCCAAACTCATCCTTGACAGCAGTCGCGGTAAGGCCGGCTGACGTTGAGCTTTTGCCACTTGTGTATATCCCGCGCGGCGCTAGCCTTACTCCATAGCGTAAGAGTTGAGATTTTGCCACACCTGGATCACCTACAAGAAGAATATGGATATCGCCGCGGATTCGGGTGCCGTCAGGCAGGGATTTTGGCATCCCTGAGAAAAGCTGCAAAGCCATAGCCTCCTTGACTTCCTCATAGCCGTAGATCGAAGGCGCTATTGAGTGGATTACCTTGCTGTAGACCTGCGGGTCTTTCCCGAGGTCAATAATCTCCTCAATCTCCTCTTTTGATATCTCGATATCCTCAAACTCCTTATCCTCTATCTCAATTGATACCCCGTCAAGCACGAGATCAAAAAAGGTACTCTTTCCCTGCTGTGTGCTTCTCTGATACGAGCGCAGTATCCCTGTGACCACCACACGGTCACCCGGAGCTACGATCCCGGCAAGGTCATCATCAACATCCACATCCAGCGTCTGGGGCTGCTCGCCTCCCCGCAGATCATCAGGTGATTCCTGCACCCTCAGCTTCTGCGCGTCCACGAACTCAGATTCCTCATGAACAAGCTTAAAAGGACCTTTTCTGCCGCACATCTCATCTTCGCACTCAAACGGCTCAATGAATTTACCTTCGCTCTGATGCACTATTGTCACATGCTCGCATCTCTGGCACCTGAAAGCTGCATTGATGATCTTGGGCCTCACCTCAGTCGCCTTCCTGATAAGACCTGATACAGCTATGAATTTGTTGATGTGAACACTTCTAAGCTCCCTTATCTGTACGCGCTCTGGCAGCTTGATGATCCTTACATGGGTATTGGTAAATTCAACATCCGCAGGTAGGTCGATTCTCACTAAAGTCTCGTTTGCATGCGCCAATGCCGTATCCGGGTGCTCAAGCAGCTCGTTCGCAAGCTCCATATCGTATCGTGCAATATCAGAGAACTGAATGAACATGCTGCGCTTTTCAGGGTAATGATTGGCAAGATCAAGTATACTCTCCCAGTAATAGCGCTTGAAGAAATCTTCCCAGACCTGATGCGATGATTGTGCCATTTATGACTACTTAAGACAGAGGGGTACATCAAGGTTTCGAACTATGGACAGTACTTGTGCAGGTATCCAGGAGGATAAATATTTGGTGCTGTAACTCTCTTTTAAAAGCAGGTGTAAAATTGGGGTCCAGTGTCGCATCCGAAATTGAGGTTGTTTTAGCAAAAGAAGAGCATGTGCAAGCCGCAGCTTTACTCTATTTTGAAGCATTCAGAGAATTCTATAGATCTAAAGACGAGGCTGTTGCAGCAGTATCAGAGAAACAAATAAATAGGACGCTGTGGGTGGCTCTACTTGGTGGTAGAGTTGTTGGAACCTTTGGCTATATCCGTAGATGGTCGCATAATGTAAATTATCTTAATGGAATCGTGGTTTTGCCCGAATACCGTGAGCTTGGAATTGGAAGCAAGATGCTGCAAAAATTCATTGAGATCTGCAAGAAAGAACAGATGAGCCAGGATTATGCAATCACCTCGACACGTATTAACAACAAAGCCTCTATTGCAATCAGCAAGAGAATGGGGTTTGAGGAATGTGGGGTAATTAAGGGGCTGCACTTTGGGATTGATGAGATTTTCTTCAGGATAAAGGTGAGATAATTGCAGTGCAGATAGTCTTTTAAAGAATAGAGAGCTAACTACGACTGGTAATATGTCTAACAATGAGACCCATGTTGTGACAGGTGCCTTTGGATACTCTGGAAAATATATCGCCAGACACTTACTTGATGCTGGATATCAGGTACGCACAATAACAAATTCTCCTTCCCGCGTTAATCCGTTTGGCGACAGGGTAAAAGCCTGCCCGTACAATTTCGACAATCCCGAAAAACTCATTGAGTCATTGCATGGAGCTTCGGTTCTTTATAATACCTACTGGGTCAGGTTTAATCATTCGGATTTCACACATTCATTTGCTGTCAATAATACTCTCAGGTTGTTTGATGCTGCAAAGAGGGCAGGGGTCAAACGAATAGTTCATATCAGCATAACAAACCCTTCAGAAGATTCCCATCTTGAGTATTTCAGCGGCAAGGCAAGATTAGAACGTGCACTGATCGAGTCTGGATTAACATACACAATACTCAGGCCAACTGTTTTATTTGGAAAAGAGGATATCCTGATAAACAATATAGCATGGTTTTTACGAAGGTTCCCGGTGTTTGGAGTATTCGGAGATGGAAATTACCGTTTGCAGCCAATATATGTTGATGACCTGGCCAGGCTGGCAGTTGAGCAGGGACAGAGAACCGAGAACTGCATCATTGATGCAATCGGTCCGGAGACATTCACGTATCGCGGCCTGGTTGAGGAAATAGGCAGTATCATAGGTAAAAGCAGGCCAATTGTTTCGGTCTCACCTGCTGCATGTTACTTTGTCGGGACACTCGTCGGTAAGATAGTTGGGGACGTAACGATCACCAGGGATGAGATCGAGGGTCTGATGGCTGATCTGCTCTGCACAGATTCATCACCTGCAGGCGAGACCAGGCTGACCGAATGGATCAGGGAGAATTCCACCGGTCTTGGTATGCGGTACACCAGTGAACTGGCACGCAGAAAGAATAGAACCGAACCATATGACAGGCTGTGATGAAAAAATTTGAACTCAGGTTTTTTATAGTTAGAGGTATTTTTCTATATCTAAGGTATCATCTATAACTACAGGAGGTAGGCTATGCCAGATAGAAAATACGTAATAGAGTCCAGAAGGTATGTTGGCGAAGATGGAAAAATGACGTTTGATAAATGGGTCACAAATGCAAACGTCATAGAAATAAAACACAATGAGCAGTACCTGGTATTTTACCCGCTTGAGGGAGAATATGCAGGGAAGAAACACTATATACCGTTCTCGAATATACACGTCGTCAGGGAGTTATAGTTCAACTAAACAATGGGCGTGCCTTCTGTCATGGTCAATTCCCTGAAGGCAGCCATTAACTTTTTAGTGACCTGGCCAGGTATTCCATCCCCGATTAAGCGTCCATCGATCTTCGTAACAGGGGCTATTTCAGCAGCCGTACCGGTTACAAAAACCTCATCTGCAGTATAAATATCGAACAGGCCTATATTTGTCTCTAATACTTTTATCCCTTCTTTGATAGCCAGTTCTATTGCCGCAGCCCTTGTTACTCCTCGCAGGTTGTTAAGCGTGGGTGGGGTTATGATCCTGCCATTCTTTATGACAAAGATATTATCCCCTGAACCCTCTGAGATATTGCCGCAGGTATCGATCATTATAGCCTCATCCCCGCCTTTTACATTGGCCTCGATCTTAGCTAGGATGTTATTCAGGTAATTCAATGACTTGATATTAGGGGGCATGGCCTCAGGTGCATTCCTCCTGATACCAACAGTAACAGCAGTAAGACCTCTCTCATACAGGTCACCATACATGGCGCCCCATTCCTGTGTGATGATGAAGACATTGGGTCTGGGACACTTCCTTGGATCAAGACCAAGATCACCATCCCCCCGTGAAACAATGGGGCGTATATAGGCATCTTTTAGATTGTTCCTCTTCAGGGTCTCTATAATGGCCTCTTTCATCTCTTCTTTAGAGAGGGGAATCTTTAAGTCTATCGCCTTTGCGGAATCGTACAACCTGTCAAGATGTTCATCGAGCCTGAATACCCTGCCGTTGTATGCCCTGATGCCCTCAAAAACACCATCACCGTATAAGAAACCGTGATCGTATATAGAGGTTCTTGCCTCGTGTTTTGGCACAAATTCTCCATTGAAATAAATTAATAAGTCCATGCATATCCCGGTCACATAAGGAAAACGTTAGATATATGTGTTTTGATGGGGCTTTAGGAACAGCTTGCTCTGGACATTCTCAGATCTAAAAACAGTTTCTGTATTATAATAACTTATCTTTTATGGAATTTATTAAAACGTAAGATTTATATTCAATGGAAGCATTTAAAAATAGGGTGAAATAGAATGAAAAGCCTATCAGTTAATGTACTCGATAAAGCCGATGAAGAATTCGCCGATACCCTAATCGAATTAGGACTAAAGAGAAACGTAGCAAAAGTACTAACATATCTAAAGAACGTCAAAGAAGTAACTTCCAGAGACCTTGAAATGGGTTCAGATCTTAGGCAACCTGAGGTCAGTATAGCCATGCGTGAGTTAGAGGAGCTTGGCTGGATTGCAGAGAGAGAGGAGAAAAAACCAGGAAAGGGCCGTCCGTATAAGATATACCAGCTCAAGACAAGTATTGATGAGATCATCGAATATTTGGAGAACCAGAAGAGAAAGGAATCACAGGCAATGATGGCAAGCATCAAGCGCCTGAAGGAATTGAGCAGATAATCTTCCTGTATAAGTGAGTGGGGAACTGGTATATCATAAGCGATGCAGAGTCGCTTCCATGATATCTTTCCCTGCTATAAACGGCATATTATAGCGAAGGGAATACTCATTTGCATCCTCTTTAGATAGAGCTCTTCCTGTTTTCTCATCAAGCATCTCACATACTACCATTGAGGGACATATCCCGGCCATTAATGCTAACTGTATCGATAGCTCAGTCTGTCCGCGCCGCTCATCCAGGAGACCTGCTGCTGCGCGGAGCAGTGCAACATGGCCTGGTGATCTGAATTCCCTTCCAAAATCGATCTTTTCCCCATTTAAGACCCTGTACACGGTCTCACCCACCTTATTAATGGTAAGAGCCCTGTCATTATCGGTTATACCTGTAAAAGTGCCTCTGTGGTTCACCCACAGTGAGAAGGATGAGCGTGAATCATAGGGAATATCGCCTTTCTTTTCCACTAGCGTACGCAACTGCCTGTGGCCGTTTAAAGAGACGCTGCTCAGGATATCGGACATGAAGGGCAGCCCTAATTTTTCCGCTGCTTTTGCGTGAACTGCAACGCATATAAGTCCCCCTGCATCACGCCTCATGCGGACAATATCTGCCGGAGTTACACTCAGCGCCGGCATTACCAGATCGGTCTCACCTTCCCTGTTCTCATCATCAAATAAAAGTATCATATTACCCTTGCGTATTGATTCAATTGCTTCTTCAAGACTCATTTTATAACCTCCACCTGAACAATGCTGCCATCCCTGACATTTAAATATTCTCTCAGGTTTACAGGCGCTATTATCTCAATTATGTCCTCTGGATAATGCGTGCGCTCAGGGACGATTACAGCCCCCATGATATCCTTAACCATGACCCTGAAGCAAGAACCCCTGCCAAAGGTTCTGCTCTGGTCTGTAAAACCCGATATCTTGATATTCGCGCTTATCCCTTTGCGGATTCCAATACTGGAAGGATCGAGTCTTATATTCAATGTACCGGGGTATGGATCGAATCCGAGCCTTTCAATGAACTGCGTCCTGTACCCTTCAAGAGAGATGTAGTACTGCCCCTCACCCAGTCCTGTAATTACCTTCCCGCTTAAGAATTTCTTACTCCCGTTCCCTGAGAAAATCTCCTGGTAATCGTTTAATTCCTTTTGCAGTACCCCAAGACCATTCTCTGTTATGGTAATTAACTGTCCGCTGTGCAGGATCTGCCTTGCGATAAGCCTCTCATCCTCAAGATATTTAAGCTTTCGCGCTGCTGTCTGAGGGCTTGAATCTATATGTAATGCGAATTCAATCGATGATAATTCAACAGGTTTTCTATGCGCCCCAAGCATTGCAAGTTTTTTAAGAGATAGTATATCCATAATCTCCTCATTTTTGAGATGCTATCCAATTATGAGATTTAAAAGAGATAAAACTTTTCATCGGGCTGCAGGATAGGAGCCGAGTATTTTGATCCCGACCTTGCTCCTTATTCTACCAAGTGTATCCCTTACAACCCCATCTTCTATATGCCCTTTTAAGTCAATATGGAACAGGTAATCTCCGAGGATTTTTTTTGTTGGACGCGATTCTATCTTGGTTAAATCTATACCTGCGTCTGCGAATTCCCCAAGAATCTCATAGAGCGCGCCAGGCCTGTTTTTTTCAAGGTATACGATGATCGAGGTTTTATCATTACCTGTAGCATGCGGCATATTCTTCCCTATAACAATGAACCGTGTGTAATTCTCGTTCATATCCTGTATGTCCTCGGCAAGTATATCCAATCCGTATCTATGCGCTGATTCCCTGGATGCGATAGCGGCAATATCCTTTGATCCGCAGGCCAGTTTTGCAGCCTGCGATGTACTCAATGTTGAGCGCACTTCTATATTCTTAAAGTTCTTTTTAATAAACTTCCTGCACTGGGCTAATGCCGAGGGATGGGATGCAATTATTTTTATATCATCAGGTTCCCCCTTTGAGAGAAGACAGTGCCTGATCTGGACTATTACTTCGCCTGCGATCTGCAATTGCTGCTCCATGAGCAGATCTAATGTGATCGTAATCGAGCCATCCTGTGAATTTTCAACAGGCACAATACTGTAATCCACCTCAC
This sequence comes from Candidatus Methanoperedens nitratireducens, assembly GCA_020724545.1. GTDB lineage: Archaea > Halobacteriota > Methanosarcinia > Methanosarcinales > Methanoperedenaceae > Methanoperedens > Methanoperedens nitroreducens_B. The sequence continues at coordinate 1,521 of DYGR01000053.1, read as the reverse complement.
CTCCGTGGAGCGCATCTACTGTTTCCATGATATCGCTGTAATATCGCAGCTCTGCCCTGTCATTCCATTGTTTTGCTGCTTTTTCTGTGAATGAACCTTCAGGCCCTAATGTTCCGATTATCATCCTCCTCTATATTGATGAGCAAAAGAAATAGTTTGTTGCATTTTTGCATCAAAAACTTAAATAGCCACAAAACCCTATTTTAAAGCAGGGATTTTAGAATCAGGGAGAAAAGAACTGAACTCATGCGGGAGATTAAAAATATTGGATTGAGGGGGATTTCGGTGGCTGATACTAAAATAAGTGCCGTAGATGGGGAGAGAGGTAAGCTGCTCTACAGGGGATATAATATAGAGGAGCTGGCTAAATACTCAACTTTTGAAGAAGTGGCCTATCTGCTGCTCTATGAGACCCTTCCTACAGAGGAAGAATTAGGGATATTCACTGACCTATTAACCACAGAGAGACAGCTTCCAGCAGGGATTATAAGACATCTAAAAAAAAGGAAAAAGACAGCTCATCCCATGGACGTACTTCAATCTGTAATACCGATGCTTGCGGATTTTGATGAGGAAGCAAGAATTGAGACCAGAGAAGCAAATATGGGAAAATCAATCCGGCTTATTGCCAGAGTGGCAACACTGGTTGCATGTTGGGATAGGATCCGAAAGAACCTTGATATAAAAAAGCCAGATAAAAGGCTTGGGATAGCAGCGAACTTTCTGTATATGCTGACCGGAGAGGTTCCTGATATGCAGATAGCCAGGTATTTTGATATCTGCCTGGTTCTTCATGCTGATCATTCCTTTAATACCTCTACCTTTACAGCCAGGGAAGTAGCCTCAACCCGTGCACATATGTATGCATGTGTGAGCGCTGCACTGGGTGCGCTCTCAGGCGAGCTCCACGGCGGCGCTAATACCGAGGTAATGAAAATGCTTCTTGAGATTGATAGTGTTGATAAGGTTGAGGAATGGGTAAATACAAGACTGGATGCCGGAGAGAGGATTATGGGCATGGGTCATGCTGTCTACAGGGTTATGGATCCGCGCGCTAAAATACTGCGTGATATCTCAGAGAAGCTGGCGCAAAGAACAGGAGATACAAGATGGCTTGATCTATCTAAAAAGGTAGAAGATGTAGTCCGGAGCGAATTTAGAAGACGCAAAGGAAAGGATATATATCCCAATATAGATTTATACAGCGCACCGGTCTTCTACATGATGGGGATTGACCCTGATCTCTTTACCCCGATATTTGCTGCCTCAAGAGTCTCGGGATGGTGTGCGCATATTATAGAAGAGAAATTTGCCCAGGCGCAGCCAGAGCCTGCCCTGTACAGGCCAGAAGCTGATTATATTGGAAGGTACTGCGGGCCGCAGGAATGCAGGTATGTGCCTGTTGAGAAGCGGTAGTCGCAGGGACTATACACTAAGAGCCTATCCGCTAATATACTGTTTCAGCCGAGACCATCCGCTAATTCAACATATATTTGCATATAGAAAAACTGAACCGCAGAT
>DYGR01000006.1 GCA_020724545.1 Candidatus Methanoperedens nitratireducens | reverse complement strand
CTACCCATGAAACCAGGTCAAGCTCAAAGATATGACTACGAGTACAAACGTAACGAACAGCATGCTATGGTAAATTGGCGTTTTACTACAAAAGATGCAAGAGTTAAACTAAAAAGGCTATATCATAATTAGTGTGGTGAGCCACTAGAAAAATATAGTATTTTTAGTATTTTGATAGCAAGGTTTAATAAACCAGACTTGAATTAAAACGTCAATGAACTACAGTGTCATTTTGAATATACTTGGTACTGTGATAAAATTCCTCGGGATTTCCCTGTTAATTCCTCTAATGGTGGCAGTGTATTATAACGAGCCTGAATCCATATTGATTTTTGCAATCACATCCATTCTGGTGTTCGTAACGGGAGCAATACTTGAACATACCAACAGGCCAGAATTTGATGAACTCACGCACAGAGAGAGTGTTGTCATTGTGGCAGCGGGCTGGTTTTTAATAGCTCTGCTCGGAGCAATCCCTTTTTTGTTAGCAGGAATATCCCCGATAGACTCATTGTTTGAGTCAATGTCCGGGTTTACCACAACCGGCTCAAGTATTCTGCCAGAGATTGAAATCTATTCAAAGAGCATCCTTTTCTGGAGAAGTATGACCCAGTGGCTTGGAGGCATGGGAATTATTGTCCTCGTCATAGCGATCCTCCCCAGGCTTGCCGTGGCAGGCAGGCAGATGTTCAGGGCAGAGACAACCGGCCCTATGAAGGATAAACTAAGACCAAGACTCAAGGATACTGCACAGATCCTATGGGGTGTTTATCTAACATTTTCACTTCTTGAAATAATTATTCTTAAATTTGCAGGGATGACGCTGTACGATGCTATCGTGCATACGTTTTCTACCATGGCAACGGGCGGTTTTTCTCCGAAGAATGAATCCATAGCCGCATTCGGTGATCCCTTTATTGAAGCCGTTATAATTATATTCATGATTATAGCAGGGGTTAATTTCAGTATGTTCTACCGAACGCTGCGCGTGGAGCGAAAATCCCTCATAAGAGATGAAGAGTTCCAGGCCTATATTTTTATTATTGCCATTTCGACACTTATCATCACACTCTATCTCTGGAACTGGGGTGAAGCATTACAGACTGCATTCAGGTATGCCTCGTTCCAGGTTGTTTCTATTATGACAACAGCAGGATTTACATCAGCCAATTTTGATCTCTGGCCTGATTCTACGAAGATGATACTGCTATTGCTGATGTTCGTGGGCGGCTCTGCTGGTTCTACAGCCGGTGCCATGAAGGTCATCAGGGTTATTCTTCTTATAAAATACGGTCTTCGTGAAATATATAGATTGATCCATCCCAAAATGGTCAGACCTATCAGGATCGGCAACACATCTATCCCTGATGATGTGATGCAGGCAATCCTTTCGTTTTTTGTCCTCTATTTACTTATATTCGTGGGAAGTACCCTGATCCTGAGTGCAATGGGACTTGATCTGATAACCAGTATAAGCGCATCTGCAACAACACTTGGCAATGTGGGGCCTGGCTTAAATCTGGTAGGCCCAAATTTCGCCGCAGTCCCTGAACTAGGGAAGATAATCCTGATAATCAATATGTGGATAGGAAGACTTGAGGTGCTGACTGTACTTGTATTGTTTGTTCCATCGTTCTGGAAAAGATAAGCTTTAAATCAATCTATAGTGTTTTGCGCAAGTAATTAGATAACATAAGAACTCTAGTGTCGAGTCAATAATATAAGGTCGTAATCTATATGTTACGTCTCTGATTGGATGGGCTCGCCTTGTTAATGCAGATTCCAGACATACTAATGCGATAGATGATCAACAATCCCATCTATTGCAAGCGCCAGATTCTTCTTATTATCAAATTCCCGAACTATCCTCAAAAGCTCATCTTTTTCTGAATCTTTAAGCTCTTCTGCAAATTTTGATATATTCGGTATTGCACGGGTTATATTATCCACGATTGTTATCCCTGCGCACTGCGCTGTTCTTGATAAAGGATTCAGGTCTATTGCGATAACAGATTTCCCCATCTCGACGAGGGCTTTGCATCTATCCCCATCCTCAAGAGGGACAAGAACAACATCTGCACTGAAAATGCCATCAGTATCCACTTTTGCCCTCTCATGCTCCAGACCGGGTATTAACCCATCGCTCTTTGTATACATTTTCTTTGCCCCGAAGGAGCGCAGGTATTCTATGATCCTGTTCATCCTTTCCTCTGTCCTGTAGAATAGATTGACCTCAAGAGGAGCATTAACGATATCACTTAACCGAATAATCTCCCCTGGAACAAGGGCGGCAACATTCCCGTTAACTGAGATAACAGGTCTTTTCGCAAGCAGCAGCATTGCTGCTGTGACCCTCTCAGCCTGCAATGCACACTTTGATGTTTTTTCTCCGATCAAGTAATCAAATGCCTCGCCGCGCCCCTGTGCAATCAATCCCTGCATGCTTGTTATTCCCTTTCTTATACCCTCAACTATCAGTTCCCGCGTCAATAGTGACTCATACCTGGGATGGCTTTTAGGAATCATAATAGGTGCACCCCCGCATTACTTATCCTGCTTGTACGAACCTCCCCGAATTCTAAAAGCGCTCCCCTATCATTCATAGCAAAAACCGCATCTCCAAGCATGGCCTGACTTGCAAGCCCTCCTTTTGCCTCAACTGCTTCTATGGCATCCTTCACTTTCGGGCTCATTAACTCTATCTCCTTTGTAAAAGCGCTTGATTGCCAGAAAAAATTCTCAAGTGTGGGTTTTTTTAATAGTTCCTTTAGCCTGAGTTTCCCTGTCTCATTGATCGCTTTCTTTTTCATATCATCAGATAGAACCGATCTTGTCGATATCTTCCCGAAGCTCACCCAGGAGATGGTATTATTTTTGCACGGGATCTTATCAATTACTGCTGTGAAAGGCGCGCCTGCTTTTTTCCTGATAACGATACCTCCGAACGTCTGGCCTGTAACATCACCAAGTCCTGTCCTGTTGGTCACCTCGGCTATATGTGCAGCCCGGGATAATTCGTTTAAGGTCAGATTCAGGTAAAGCGCCTCATTTAGCGCCAGCGCCGCACTCAGGGCTCCTGCGCCGCTTGCTCCAAATCCGCAGCCTACAGGAATACTAAGCGCGGTCTCAACTATTACTGGTTGTGATGTCAGGAGCTTTATAGTTGACAGGGTCGTAGCTGCTTCAGTAAAAGCACCGTTGATACTTATTGTTGTTTCCTCTGTTTCTTCTGTTTCTTCTGTCAGGCGTACTTTAGTGACCGCTCCATCCTCAAGACAGATGCCGCAGCCTGTTGAACCTGAAAGTCGGGCATCTTGTTTCATATCGATTATAAAGATACCAGAGATGTGAGCAGGAGCGAATGCGCTCCCAGTTTTATGTTCCATTAGATTACACTGTATGGACTTGTTTAGCTAAATTGTTTACCACAGGTATAGAATCGGTGATTACCAACGCCTGCCCAAAACCATTATTCATACACCGCAAAGAACGCTAAGAACCGCAGATAAACGCAAATGGTAGAGTAAAGAAGAGGTCTTTCAACCTCCCGCCGAATAAGAAGGAGCGATTGCTCGCTCCAACTCTTCTCAGAACCGTACGTGAAAGTTTCCCTTCATAGTTGAATAAGAAAGAGCGGTTTCCCGCCCTCTCTCTTCCAAGAACCGTACGTGCGACTTTCACCGCATACGGCTCAAGTATTCGATCACCCTTTAAATCGGGCAGCAGTTATTTGTCATGATCTCAGTTTCAGGTTTGCATATTTTCTTTGCTTTATCCCACTCTTTATTTGCCGTGTCTGTTAGTTTCTTGATTCCCATTTTTATCTTTCGCAAGATAAAATAGTCTTTATCAATGTAGGGGTTCATGTCTAACTTCAATTTTGTATGCCTGACTATCTTTTTATCAGATAGAAGATTCAGTTGTTTATTTCCCTCAGAAAATATCCAGTTCCTTTTCCCAGAGGAATGCCAGTATTTTCTGATAATCCACTGTTTAGGTCTTCTTGCTTCCATGCTTTTCCACTCTTGATTATGTCACTGATTCTTACAGTGATTTTCTCAGTGGATTTATTAGATGGTTTAACAAGGAGCTTACCATTGTACTTCCTGAAGTTCCATCCGAGAAAATCAAAGCCATTGTTAATATGGGTTATCATCGTTTTCTCATCGGATAATTCCAGACCTCTATCCTTAAGGAAATCTCTTATCAATTCTTTAACTTCCTTGGCTATTTCTTCAGTTTTTGCAGTAACGATAAAATCATCCGCATACCTACAGAGATTTACTTTGTATTTTGCAGAATGCTTTCTATCTGTTCTACCATTCTTGTTATTATGGTATTTGTCCGCAAGCAGTTTCTCAATCCCGTCAAGCGTCATATTGGCGAGTATTGGTGATATTATACCTCCCTGCGGAGTTCCTGCATCCGTTGGAAATAGATGGCGTTCAAACACATAGCCCGCCTTGAGGAATTGTTTCAGAATTGACTTATCCATAGGGATATTGTCTGTTAACCATCACACAAGAAAGCGTTCGCAGCCATCCCGACCCTAATCTTTCCTTCTTGTGCTTCGGGGCACGCAACGCAGATGCGTAGCAATAAATCCGCGTTCATCGGCGTTTATCTGCGGTTTTGATTTTTTATAGATATTAAGCGTTAACAAATTTTACATCTAAAACATGGGTGGCACATGAAATGCAGGGGTCATATGCGCGCGCAAGCATCTCTAAATTCAGCGTAATTTGCTCCTGCGTATGCGTGCCCAATAATTCCGGCACAATTTTACGCATGTCCTCTTCTAAATTGCCTATATTTTGATTCGTGGGGATGACGCAGTCTGCCGCAGTTATATGAGCGGTATCATCTATTGAATATTGATGGAATAAAGAGCCCCGTGGAGCCTCAACACAGCCTGTCCCTGTATCAGGCATATACTTAAGTGTGTTGATCTGGCTCCTCTTCGGCCAGGATGCAACCACTATCTTTTCTTCCTTCAAGCCATTTTTCAAGATATTTTCCATTATTTTAATTGATTCCTCCAGACAATGTATCCATTCCACAAGCTGTATGGCAGTGTTTAAATAAGGATTATGGCATGGTGGTTTTAAGCCCAGTTCTTTTGCAACTTCTTTTGCTTTTTTGTTCAGTTTATCGTAATTATTATTAAATCTGGAGATTGCACCGACCATATAAGGTTTATTATCAATGGTAGATATTTTTGCTGTCGAATAATCAAGCACTTTTTCTGTGAAAAGTTTTTTGTAATCCATTACCTTTGTGCGGCGTCCACCGTTGATAATCAAATCTCCATCATAAAAAGCATATTCCTCTTCGCTGTTAAGCGACATATATTGCGTAGGCCGGTTAAATTCAGGAAATTTTAATGTCTTGATAATCTTCACCGTTTCATCACCATCATGCCTCGCCTCAAGCATCAACTTATATAATTTTTCCAGGCCTTTCTTTGAAGGCATCTGGGTCAGCCCTCCTATGACATAACTTATCGGATGGATATGCCTGCCTGCCAGAACCTCTCCTGCATAATCGCTCATCCTTTTCATTCTGAGAGCCATCTCAACCAGAGGTTTGTGTGTCTTAATGAGCTGCATAACGCTTTTTACTCCTAAAAGATCAGGTGCTACCAGAAAATAAACATGAAGGATATGGCTATCCATCATTTCAGTATGTAAAAGCAGCTTTCTCAAACTGATGACCTCCTCAGAAGGCTTTATTCCCAGAGCGTCCTCTGCTGCCTTGATACTGGCTAAACTGTGCGCGCAGGCGCAGATTCCGCAGATACGACTGGTCAGATGCTGTGCCTCCCAGATATAGCGGCTAACAAGCATAGATTCAAAAAAACGCGGCGATTCTATAACCTGGAATTCGCATCTGGTAAGTTTTCCCTCTTTAACATCAACAACAATATTGCCATGCCCTTCAACGCGGGTTAAATAATGGACATCAACTTTTATATCTCTGGAGTCTGTATTATTTGAATTCCCGGTCATATTTCTTCTCCCCCTGCGGATCGTTATATAAAGTGAAGTGCTTTAATATATCCTCTGCTTTAAACCCATATTTTAAAAATATATCTTTTGCGCCGTCTGCTGCAGGATTCTCTACAAGACCACGGCATGCATAACACCTGTTGCCGTTATTAATGCACCATGAATTGCAGCCGGCCCTTGTTACAGGCCCCATGCATTCCTCGTCCTTCTCGTAGCGGCAGACATTTTCATTCATTTTGCACTCCACACAAACTGCATAATTGGGAAGTGGATACGGCTTGCCTATGAGTATGCTTTTAAAAACAGCTATTATTTCCGGAACATATGGAGGGCAATTTAAAATATAATAATCAACTTTCACCACCGCATCCAGAGGCATTGCTCTAATTGTGTTTACAGTATCAGCCTTATCGCCATAGACTCTTTGCCTGGCAAGTTCAAGAGGAGCACGGTTTTTTATACCGTTGACACCGGCAATAGTAGCGCAAGAACCAAAGGCAACCAGAATTTTTGCTCTTTCTCTGATACCTTTTATGCGCTTGATATCATTGTCAGTGGAGATACTGCCTTCTACTACAGCTATATCATAATCATCGGATTTCTCAGACATTATTTCCCTGAAATTCACTATATCAAAAAGTTCCGTTAATTCAAGAAGGGTATCCCCCATATTTGTAATCTGAAGCTGGCAGCCCTCGCAATCAGTAAAATCAAAAAAAGCCACTCTTGGCTTAGATCCTTTTTTCATAGCACTCTCCTTCATGACATTCCCCCCTAAAATCCTTCAATTGAGCGTAATTAAAAACCGGCCCGTTCTGGCAGACATAAATCCCCTCGATCTGACAGTGACCGCACTTGCCAAGACCGCAGCGCATCCTTCTCTCAAGAGAAACAATAATCTGATGATCAGGGATTGCTTTTTCAAGGAGTTTTAAAATAACAAACTTATACATTACTGGCGGTCCGACCACAACAGCATATGTCTTGACTGGATTAATATCCACGCCCGGGATTAAAGAAGTAATAAGACCGACATTACCTTTCCAATCCGGGTCTGCCCTGTCAACTGTACATTTAAATTTTATCTCTGTGCGCCTCATCCATTCCTTTGTTTCTTCTTTGAATAAAAATTCTCTGGGAGTCCTGCAGCCAAGGAGTATCTGTACATCTCCAAAATCATTCCTGTTATGCATAATGTACCTGATCAAAGACCGCAGCGGCACAATACCAAGACCACCGGCAACAATGACAATATCATAACCGAACATATTATCAACTGGAAAACCTCTGCCAAACGGTCCGCGTATGCCGACTATATCACCTTTGTTTAATTTATGCAATGCGTTCGTCAATATCCCCACATTCCTGACAGTCAGATCAAAGAAACCTTTTTCTGTGGGAGAGGAACAAATCGATATAGGCGCTTCCCCGTAGCCAAAAATAGAAACCATAACGAATTGTCCTGGCTCGTGGGAGAGGTTAATTTTACCTTCAAGCTCAATTTTGAAAAATTTTTCATTCTCCGTTACCATCTTTGCCTCAATAATTTTAGCCTTCATCGGCTTATACGGAGAAGTCTTCATCTTTTCCAGAAGTATCGCCTTATCTATCATCGCAAGCTCCTGTGTCCTGTGTTATCTGACAAACTTCTGGCATATTTTTGATCAAACCTTTATAATTTTGGGCATTTGCCGGATCAACGATGGAATCCACTGTCTCAATAAGGATAATATCGGCCATACACGTCCTTGAGCACCTGCCGCATCCTATACAAAAATACCTGTTATATTTATCCACAGGATATTTGAACTTCCTGTAATACCTGTGCCTCTGCCTTGAATTCCTGCCCTTGCGAAAATCTTCACCTGTAGCCACCTTAGCAAAATCATCCATCTGGCAGTAATTCCAGATGCGATACCTCAGTCCATCATTCAGCGTCAGCTCCAGCTCATCATAAATATCAAAACAATAACATGTCGGGCATACCGCAGTGCAATTCCCGCAGGCAACACATCTTCTTCCAACATCGTTCCAGACCTCAGAATGAAAAGATTCATATTTAGAAAAAGCTTTATAAACTTCAGGCAGCGGCGCATTTAACTCTTCCTTGAACATCTTTTTCTTCTCATTTCTGAAGTTCTCAAGTTTAACCAGATCCTGCGGTTTTGCTTCTTTTATATAGTCCAATCCCGCAACTAACCTTTCGCCTTTTTCAGAATTAATGTGGATTATAAAATTCTTGCCTAAATTTACCATCATCAAATCATAACCGCCCCGGGGCACATTATTACCCATGGAAGTGCAATTTGCATATTTATCGCAATATTTAAAGCATTCTATGCCTATTATCGTCATTTTTTCTTTTCGGTTCAAGTAATTTGGGTCCTCTGGATATTCTCTGAATACTACATCCAAACATTGAATACCGGCTATATCACAGGTATGCACGCCAAAAAGAATGTATTCCTCAAATTCCTTAATTGCCTTTTCTGACTTGAAAGGTTTGATACTGAATTCAAGCAGCCTTTCCTTCTGGGGAAAATAATATTTTTTGGGAGGAAGTATCGTGGGTATATAATCAAGACAAACTTCATCCGCATTTTTAACCGGACCGAATACGAAAAGATTTTCTTTCTTTTTAGGCGCATAAAGTTTTGCCTTTATCTTCAGATACTCAACCCACCTGCATAAATCCTGCTTTTCCAAAATGGCATATTTTACTCTAATTCCCCCTGAAGTTAACCCCGGTGTACAGTTAGTTAAGAAACGCTACTATTTAAGACTTTGTTTTCACGATCACAATAATCCTGAAGAAATTCAACTAACTTTAAAAACCGCGTTTCTACTTTGATGAACTTAAAAACATATTAAACGCCAATGAACCTTTCGGCACAGGCACGTAAGCATGAAAAAAAATAAAGAATGCGACTGTATAAGCATCGAGTCGCAGAACCTACCCCCAATATCCTTTTGCAGTAAGAATATTGGGGAACTCGCCCTAGGGTTAGGAGCAGGGTTGGTACTGTTGTACGTTGTTGACCAATTCCTGAATAATTCCTGGGCAACAATGGTATATGGAGAAGGTGATTCTCCATATACCATCTTCTTACAGTCTCATTAGGCTTTCGCTAAGAAAGAGATCAAAATTTACACCGCTCTCATAAAATTCCATTCCCTCCACTCTCGACGGCCAATTATCGTACATGCGCCAATCCGCGAGCGCCTCGCTTCCAGGTGCGCCGCCAGAGGTGCAGTACAAGCCCGCATCCCCTGATGGGGACGGCACGCCCCGAAGCTTGAGGAGGCGACCCTGCGAGCTGTGCAGCGTGTGTCTGCCGGGTTAAAACCCCACCGTGCAGGTCTGCTCCTGCGTAAAGAAAACAGGCAGTAGAATGTTAGATCGTAGATTGGAGAAAATCTGCTAAAAACATTATTATACCAAAATACCATTATGGTATATCATGGAAATTGTGAGCATCGACAAAGCCGGCAGGATAGTTATTCCAGGCGCTCTACGCAAGAAGCTGAAGCTTGACGAAGGCTCCAAGCTGCTCATAGCAGATGTTAAAAACGACCTTTTAATCATCAAAAAAATAAAGATTGAAGAACTGGCGGAACAGCTTGAGAAAGATTTCAAAAATATCGATATTGATGCCGTAGTTGATAAGGTGCGAAGTGACGTCAAAGAAAAAATCAGGAAAAAGCATCCGTCGGTTTTTGCTTGATACAAATCCTCAAAGTCGAGGATGGGCCTCAAGGATTTGTTCAACTGTTTCGCCGATAGATGTGACCCTGACGTCACTCGTGCTCCTGTCAGTCCCTTCCCTCTACAGGAGTTACCCTGCTTCAACAGTACTATGAACTGATCCGACTCCCAGAATGCCATCTGCAATATCTTACCGTTCATAGGCTTGATATCGCTTACTCCTTTTGGGAGAGCATACTGGGTCTCCCGAGTTCCCATAGTCACCATTTGATACCATGCTACGGTCTTAGACCCCGTTGGACTCACAGCACCTCGCAGTGTCGCAGGGCTCTCTGCTATATTCCAAGACATCAGACTGTTACCAGTCTGGGTGTGGGGTTCAGTTCTGAGGTGGTGGCTAGCCTTTCCTCAATCGCATTCTCACTTACCAGGTGCTATTGCGCAACAAGACCGCCATCTACAACCATGGGATGGCCTGTAACAAATGAAGCCCCATCCGAGCACAGCCATACTGCTGCTTCAGCCACCTCTTCCGGCCTGCCCATCCGTCCTACAGGTTCAAGCGCAATGAACTGTGCTTCAGCCTCCGGTTTACCGCCAGTGACCCTCTCTACCATAGGTGTGCGGATAACGCCAGGGCACACTGCGTTAATACGGATGCCGTCCCGGGCATACTCCAGAGCAGCAGTGCGCGTCAGCTGCACTACACCGCCCTTGGATGCACAGTAGGCGGGCAGGCCCTTAAAACCAACCAGCCCGGCCACAGATGCCATGTTGACGATTGCCCCGCCGCCCTGCTTGATCATCTGTGGAATCTCGTATTTCATGCACAGCCATACGCCTTTCAGGTTTATGTTAATCGTGCGGTCCCAGTTCTCCTCAGTGCAGTTCACAGTCGGGGCAATAGTCCCCTCGATGCCGGCATTGTTAATGGCGTAATCCAGGCGGCCATAGGCCTTTATGACCGTATTGATCAATGCCTCGACCTCGACAGCCCGTGATACATCAGTCCTGACGAATATTGCCTCGCCACCTGCCTCATTGATCTCCCGCACTACCCTCTCTCCATCTTCAATCAGGACGTCAGCTACCGCTACTTTTGCCCCTTCCCTGGCAAACACAAGCGCACAGGCCCTGCCTATTCCCAGACTTCCACCTGTCACCAGGGCGACTTTACCTTTTAGACTTCCAGTCAATTAGATACCTCCTTTATTTCATTCAGCTCTCGCATTCCCCCGAAATCTATGATCTCATTTTAGTATCCTGTGAACTTATATTCTTCCCAGGATTTCAAGCGATTTGCTTTCTTATCCCTACTTTTTAGTCTTTCTCTTTTTCATATAATCCGAAAAGCCGGAACTTAGCACAACAATTATTCCGGCAGTGAATACTAAAGCACCCAGAAGCTTGGGGTTTGAGAGTTTTTCTTTTAGAAGAAGTAATACTCCTGCGTGCAGTACCAGGAGGCCCAGGATGAGTGACGCGAATTCCTTATACTTTGGATAAAGTATGTAGAATATAATGCCTGCCGACCATGTCCCAATGCCGAGATATTCATAAGAGATATCACTCCTGGACGGATCAAAGATTCTATAGTACAGCCCTGAAAGGAAAAATACAGCACCCAGTAACCCCATGAAGATTATTTTTTGCCTATCCATATTAATCTATCCATATTAATCGCATCTACTCTCTTCTTCTCCTAGAGCCTATTTTATACTTTGCCTTTAGGATAAGAGCATCCTTTAAATGCACGCAATAGCATACATATAAGGTAGTAATGATCATAGGCGCTTCTTCATTTGCTGCACCCCTGCCCGAGCTGCGCAGGGAGGTAAAGAGCATAGAGCTCTACATCCCCAGGCTCGGGCTGTACAGGGGGAGCGAATTGATAAAGGAGAATGTATATAAGCTGCACGACAGCCTCTCAACTGATAGTGTACTCACATCAACCCATGCTCCATATTATGGGGAGGCACAGACCTACCCTGTCGAACTCATAGTGGATACGGCGCATATGGGTAAAGCACAGTTCAGGCTCATGGAGGAGAACATTTCCCTGGCCTGCGAACTTGGTTCAGGTGTGGTCGTGATCCACCCGGGTAAGGCTATTGGAGATAGGGAGGAATCCTTCACGCAGATGGTGGATAACCTGGGGCGCCTCTCAAGCGAAGCTGAAAACTGCGGGGTTATTCTCGGACTTGAGAATAAGGAGGGAACAGATCCGACCAACCTGTGCTGTACGGTAGAAGAGCATCTGCGTGCTATAAAAGAGGTGAACTCACCAAATTTAAAGGCCACCTTTGATATAGGGCATGCGAACCTGACATACAGTGGGGATATGGAGAAACTGCGAGACTTCGCAAGAGAACTGAGGGGCAGTGTTGCACATGTGCATGTGCACGATAACATCGGCAGACAGGGAGGAAAATACCTGGGGGACATGCACAGTGCGCCAGGAGAGGGCAACATCGATTTCTCAGTACTAAAAGAGCTTAATTTTAATGGCGTATATAATCTTGAGGTTTTTTCTATAGAGGATGTGCGCAAGGGTAAGAGGATGCTTGAGAGATTGCAGATAAATTAACTCTATGGATGAAAATAACTTACAACAGCTATGATAACTAAGTGCATATCGGGCAGATTACCTGCCATTACTCGGCCAGTTGATGAACCAGATGAAGCTTCCTCAACTGGCCAGGTAATGTCTGGCAACACATCTGATATGACATTCAATAATGGCTGGATAAAAACTGTACGGAAGGCATTGCAGAAAAGTGAGGATGACTTTTTGCTCTATACAGCAGATAGTGCAGCAGTTACAGAGGACAACCTCATGCTGTTCAAGGAATATAGGGTAGACATGATCTCCCGTCTGCCTGAGAGATATACCCTTGCTGAGGAACTGATAAATCAAGCCATTTCACTTGATAAAAGAAAGTTAAATGCTCTTGATTCTAAAGTCGAGAAGGAAAAACGTGAATTGGAGAAAATAACAGAAGGGATCACCAAAAGAGAGTTTTTCTGTGAGAAGGACGCCAAAATCGAAATTGAAAAGTTTTATAAAGAGAATAAACCTCAACTTCATGAGCTAACATCTTCTATAATTGAAGTGGAGAGAACGGTTAAAAGAGAGAAAAGAGGTCGGCCAAAAGCAGGTGAAGTCCCTCTTCTGGAGAAAAAATACTTTGTCAAGCACAGCCGGCAGCAGCGCATCCAGTTCGGCGCCGGTCTCTGCCTGGAGGCGCCTGAGCGCTTCCACTTTGGCCTGAAGAGCGTCAAGGTAGGCGACGATGCGGCGCTGTTCGGGAAGGGGCGGGAGGGGAACTAATAGCTGCCGAAACCATTTCATATTCGTCCGCAGCATTTTTGTTCCTGCTGAATTTGCAACAGTCTCCTTGACATTGTGATTTTATTAAGTGGAAGCTGCTGGCATGATTTGAGATTTTCAAAGATTTTTTTATATGCTGCCTTAATTAGCGCCTCCGCCTCCTCCACCGCCTTCTTCCTAAACCACCGCGCCATCAAGAGGCTCTGGAATAAGACCAAAAGCCCCGTTACGGGCATCAATGCGCGATAAGATAAACTGCTGTGAATGAACAACAAACCTTTTGTCGGCCGCCAGCCAGTGGCATCGATACTTGGAACGACTCTGTGAACCCGGTACGGCGCCAGGAAACCATCCTCGATACCCTGTTTCAGGCTATAAGTATAAATCGGGTTTCCGAAATACCGATAGGTATCACTGTTATCCTTTCTACTCCAAATCAGTATCATTGCCAGTGATAAAATCGTGTTCAACGATTCCTTTACCATTTGTGGAATATGCAAACTTGAGACCAAGAAGTTCAGCATACTCCTTAGCCTGTTGTAATCCATCGGCATCATTCTTATAAGCAAATTTCGCCTCAACTACGGATGGATAAGACTTAAGTAATAATAGCAATAAAAACTTAATTAATTTAACCGTGAACAATTCGTAAATCGAGTCAAATGCTTTTTACGATTAAATGGGGGTTGATAAAATTACGATTAAAACAGGGGATAAAGTAACAGTTGAGTATGAAGGGACTTTAGATGATGGAACAGTTTTTGACAGTTCTAAAAGGCATGATAAATCACTGGAGTTTGTAGCTGGTGCTGGACAGGTAATAAAAGGCTTTGACGATGCAGTGATAGGAATGGAAAAAGGAGATCAAAAAGATATCACATTACAACCATCGGATGCCTATGGTGAGTATAATCCTGAATTAGTCAGGACACTACCAAGAGAAAAGTTTCCTAAAGAGGAGCTAAAGTCCGGGATGAGGTTTTTGATAAGTCTGCCGGATGGGAGACAGATACCTGCAAAGATAATAGAAGTGACAGATGAAACAGTAGCTATTGACCTAAACCATCCTTTATCTGGAAAAACATTACATTTTAAGGTCAGGGTTGTGGATGTTTCTTCTTAAATTTTTTATTACGCTACCCATTATTTACAAGTACTGATAATTGATATATGGTATTTGAACTATTGAAAACGTTATGTGTTAAGGTTACATTTTTATAATTGTAAAAAGTATTAGATGAAAACGTGATAGAAAAAACCATTGCAGGATTGAAAATCGGAGATGCTCAGCCTGTAAGGATAATGGGTGTAATAAACCTGAGCAGAGAATCGTTTTATAAAGGGTCTGTAGTTCAGGCCGATTCTATTTTAGATGCTGCCCTGAGGATGATCGATGAGGGCGCAGACCTGATTGATGTTGGCGCCCGCTCCACATGGCCTCAAGCCCGTAGAATATCAAAAGAAGAGGAGCGCTTGCGCCTCATTCCTGCAATAAAGCACCTCTCGGATATCAGAGTTTCAATATCTGTTGATACCATGTTCTCTGATATAGCAGATGAGGCGCTTGATGCTGGCGCTGATATCATAAACGATGTGAGCGGTTTTACGGCAGATACCGCTATGGCGGATGTGGCAGAAAAATATGGCTGTCCTGCTATACTGATGGCAAGCAATAAGCTTCCGGGCGATCCTGCTGGCATGGATGCGGTAATGGATTCACTTGAGAGGATAATATCCCATGCCGAGGGAAAGGGAGTAGATCCTGATAATATTATCATAGACCCTGCTATCGGAAGATGGACAGCGCAGAAGCTTCCCATGTACGATTATGAGACTATAGATAACCTTGAGAGGCTCCGTGTTTTCGAAAAGCCCATTCTTGCTGCGATATCCAGGAAATCGTTTATCGGTGATGTACTTAATAAACCTGCGAGTGAGCGACTTTATGGAAGCCTTGCAGCCACGGCGATTGCGGTGCGAAACGGAGCCCACATCATCAGAACGCATGATGTGGCGCCCACAGTGGATGCTGTAAAAGTTGCGCAGGCTGCAAGGGCGAGAATACCGGCAGTGAGATCTGATGATTTTGAGGCTGAATTGCTCTACATAAAAGACCAGGATGACAGCGAAAGAGCGATGAGATCCATGGGAGTGACCAGAAGCGGAAGCCAGGTCATGAAAAATAAGACCGTGTTATATAATATCCTGCTCAGGAACGTAACCACTACAGAGGCATTGATAATAAAACAGGAGATGCTTGCAAGGGGAGGAGATGCGGCCCTTCCGCGTGGAGCGGTATCCCATGAGGTAGATAAAGTGAACCTGATCATCATCGGGACACGGCTCCAGATCGAACGTCTTATAAAGAAGATAAAACACCAGGTGAGGAATTTACCTCTTATTGCTGATATGCTTGCAGAATTGATTTATAAAAAGGATGATACTGTTTTCAGGTATTCAAGATAAAAATGATAATATCAAGGCAAAAGGAATTTAAAGATATACTCCAGGTACTGAAAGAGCAGAATATTTTCATAATCGGCTGCGGAAAATGTGCAACAAAGACCCATGTTGGCGGTGAATCTGAGGTACTCGATATGAAGAAAAGACTGGCTGCCGCCAGGAAGAATATTGTGGAGTGGACTGTTTTAAGTTCTGTATGCAGTATAGCCTCATGGGATGAGGTGCTGTCTTTTAATCCCAGAATTAAAGATGCAGATGCCCTGCTTGTTATGTCCTGCGGGGGAGGAGCATCCATCATATCAATGCTTTCAGGAATCCAGGTCTATCCAGCGCTTGATACAGATTCCCTGGGAGGGGTCTGCCGGGATGAGATCGTGAAAGAGCAGTGCGGTATGTGCGGGGAATGCACGATCTGGGAGTACGGCGGGATATGCCCGCTTGTACAGTGTGCAAAGGGACTGCTTAATGGACCATGCGGGGGCGCTGCTGATGGAAAATGCGAGGTGGATGATCGACCCTGTGCATGGGATGGTATTTATGAGAGGCTTAAAAAAATGGGTAAGCTTGAGTATCTTGAGATCATCCACGAACCAAAAGACCACTCAAAAAAGCAGAGGAGGAAGAATTGAGCTTCAGGGAGAAACTGAGTTCCGGGAAATTCATAGTCACGGCCGAGATAAGCCCTCCAAAAGGTACTGATATAGCAGGCATGATAAAAGAGGCAGGCCTTATAAAAGATATCGTGGATGCGGTTAATATCACGGATAACCAGAGGGCGATTATGCGGATGAGCCCTGCGGCAGCATGCAGCCTTCTCGCGC
Source organism: Candidatus Methanoperedens nitratireducens (assembly GCA_020724545.1). Lineage (GTDB taxonomy): Archaea > Halobacteriota > Methanosarcinia > Methanosarcinales > Methanoperedenaceae > Methanoperedens > Methanoperedens nitroreducens_B. The sequence continues at coordinate 69,296 of DYGR01000006.1, read as the reverse complement.
AGAGGGGATATGAGACCATAATGCACCTGACATGCAGGGACAGGAACAGGCTTGCGCTTCAGTCCGAGCTTCTGGGTGCATCGGCAATGGGAATACACAATGTTCTGGTAGTATCAGGGGATCACACAACAAAGGGAGACCATGAAGGAGCAAAGCCTGTGTATGACCTGGATTCTGTCCAGCTTCTTGGATTGATCCAGAAATTAAACCTGGGATTTGATCTCTCAGGTAATTTGCTGGACGGAAAGCCTGATTTCTGCTCAGGCGCTGTGGCCGGTGTAGACCTAAATGAGCCTGGATTTATGAAGCTTAAGAAAAAAAGAAGAATGGGTGCAGAGTTTATCCAGATCCAGGCGGTCTTTGATACCCAGAAGTTATCAGAATTTATGAATAAAATTGAGAGTTCAGAGGCCTTTGATGGAATTAAAATAATAGCAGGCATAATCCCTCTGCGATCTGAAAAAAATGCAATATTCCTTAATAAGAATATCCCTGGCATAAAAGTCCCGGATCACATAATCGAACAGATGCGCACAGCGAAAAATCCGGTAGATAAAGGGATGGAGATAGCAGCAGGATTAATAAAAGAACTGCAGGGGCTGTGTGACGGCGTACATATTATGCCTGTGGGGAACCATGAGAATACAGCCAGGATACTTGAGATGGCGGAAATAAGATGAGAACGCAGATAGAGCAGGCCAGGGATCTGGCTGTTACCCCTCAGATGGAAGCAGTTTCAGAAGCAGAAGGCATCGATATTCAGGTTTTGCTCTCCCGGATAGCAGAGGGGAGTGTTGCTATCATGAGCAGGGGGAAAAAATCGGTTGGTATCGGCAGAGATCTTGCAACAAAAGTGAATGTCAATATCGGTACATCCTCTTTAAGAATCAACCCTGGTGAGGAAGTTGAGAAGGCCAGGATAGCAGAGAAGTACGGTGCTGATACCCTGACCGATCTTTCCATGGGAGGGGATATAACAGGCATACGCAAGAGGATATTTGATAATACCACGCTGCCTGTAACAACAATCCCAATCTATCAGGCAGCGGCTGAGAAGGGACTTGGGAATATGACGCATGAGGATATCATTCAAAATATAAGGCAGCAGGCAGAGGAGGGTGTCAGTTCTTTTGTGCTCCACTGCATTGATAGTAAGATGCTGGGCATGCTGAAGGGGGGAAAAAGGATAATGGGTATGGTGTCCAAAGGGGGTTCGATAACGAGCGCTTACATGCTGATCAATAACTGTGAAAACCCGTTCATAGAGAATTTCGATATGATCTTAAAGATCCTGAAGAGATATGACATTGTCCTCTCGCTTGGGAACACAATGAGAAGCGGCTGCATACATGATACAAGGGACAGGGCCCAGCTTGAGGAGATAAGGCAGAACGTGAGACTTGCAAAACGTGCAAACGAGGAGGGTGTTCAGGTGATAATAGAGGGGATGGGCGGACATGTGCGCGCTGACAGGATAGCTGAGTACGTGAAGTTCCATAAACGCTGCTCTTCTTTTCCATTGTTTGTGGCAGGGCCGCTGCCTACAGATGTGGCAGTAGGATACGACCATATTGCCGGAGCCGTAGGCGCGAGCATGGCAAGCGGTGCAGGGGCGGATTACCTGTGCTATATCACGCCCTCCGAGCACCTGGGTCTCCCTGGCCCGGAGCAGGTAAAGGAGGGACTTATCGCTTTTAAGATAGCCGCACACATAGGGGATTCGATAAAATACGGACCCAACGAGAGGGATATGTATCTTGCAAAAAAAAGGGCAGAACTTGACTGGGAGGGGCAGTTGAACTACGCGATCGACAGCGAGAGGGCAAGGGAATTAGCGCCAGAAGAAGGGCCGTGCACCATGTGCGGGGATTTTTGCGCAATAAAACTAATGAGGGGATTTTTGTAGTATTAATTATATGTAAATATATAAAACGTATATATCACCGCAAAGAACGCAAAGGACTGTTGTGGTCAGGCTGATATATGTAAAAACTGTTTAGCATGCTACCTTAATATACCCAGAATCCATGTTGCTGTAGAGAAATAGATAATAAGTCCTGTAATATCGGATATAGATGTGATCAACGGACTGCTCGCCACGGCTGGATCCAATCTTAAACGAACCAGCAGGAAAGGAAGCGCTATACCTATGAGGTTGGTAAAAATTACTATGATCAGCATCGATAGACCGACCACTATTCCAATCTCAAGTCCGCCCCGTAATATCCCGATCATGAACCCGGCCAGTCCCATAGTAATACCCAGGGTGATACCTACACCCAGCTCCTTACGCACTGCCTTTAACCACTGGTCCATTTTAACATCACCTGTAGCTATTGCACGGATCATCAGGGTTGCTGACTGGGCACCTGTATTCCCACCGCTATCGATCAGAAGCGGAATAAAAAACGCCAGGACAATTGCAGCAGCAAGTGTTTCTTCATAAGCTGCAATCACTCCTGATGATGCCAGATTAACTATCACCAGCGCTACCAGCCATCCAATCCTCTTACGGTAGAGCATCCACATACCCACTTCACGGTAACTGATCTTAAGCGGTGCCACTGCTGCAGTCTTGTGAAAGTCCTCTGTAGCCTCCTCCTGCGCTACATCCAGGACATCATCAACAGTGACGATCCCGAGAAGAACACCATATGGATCCACTACAGGCAGGGCATCAAGATCATACCGCTGTATCAGATGAACTGCCTCTTCGCGGTCATCAAAGGCTGAGATACTGATAAAAGAATAATCCATTATCTGCTGGACGGTATTTGCAGGATCTGCTAAAATAAATCGCCGCAGTTCAAGAGCATCTAAAAGCTTCCAGGATGCATCGGTTACATAGATCACATTTATGGTCTCACTATCCCTGCCCTTGGTTCTTATGTGGTCAAGAGCCTGTTTTACAGTCCAGTCCGGGCGTACTGCCACATAATCTGGTGTCATCAACCTGCCAACGCTCTCAGCAGGATAGCCCATAAGCTGCAGTGCTTTCTTGCGCTCATCGGGGCTCAACAGGTTGATCAACCTCTGGATTACCTGGCCTGGCATATCCTCAAAAAAATCAGTTCTGTCATCAGGGCTCAGATTATCCAGGAGCTGGCGTGCTTCATGATCTGTCAGGTCCTTCAAAAGGGTATCCTTATCCTTAGACTCAAGGTGAGAGAAAGCCATGGCAGATACACTGCGAGGTAATAAACGGAAAAGTAGAACGCGGGCCGGCTTATCCAGGCCCATCAACAGGTCAGCCAATTCCGGCGCCGGCATCTTTATCAGTTTTTCTTTTAGCTCAGTCCACCTGCGCTGCCTGATAAGTTCTTCTATTCTATCTTTTGATAGATCTTCCATTGTCATCATATATTTATTTTATCATGTATTTATTAAGCATTAATTTATTCAGCATTAAGAGGTATGAAAGTCGAGCAGAATTCTAAGTATCAGATTTAAATAGTAATTATACCTGATTGCTATTATAGATTTATAGGGAAGGGATGATAGTATGTTTGAGGAACCAAAAAATAGTGATTATATCTAATGGATAGGATAGGTTTAGAGGTTCCTCATGAATCTTATCGGATTGGATATTTAAAGTAATTTTCCAAGATTATACCCAAATTATTACCAAATACAGCTTTTAACCTGGATCAGTACTTAATCCCTGATAATCCTCCATCCCAGTCTCAAAACCTGCCTGTTAGTTACAAACCTTATTACTGGCAGTACAACCTGAACTGGCGTGATTGAGACTTTTGCCCCCAGGTTCCAGTCAAGTACTGGTTTTGTAAAATCCGCAGTTAATATAATATCACGCCCTATCCTGGATGGAGTGAGGATCGCATACAGGAATCCAGTCAGAATACCTGTATATGCCGGGTCATCCAGGCCATAGATGATATCAATATCAAGATACCTTAACCTGAAGGCAGTAACCAGATCCCTGAAGAGTCTCAGCAGCGGCCCGGCAAGATTAAAAATATATCTGATAGGCGGCATGCTCCTGGGTTTCTTGAATCTTTTGGGTTTCTCTATTTTCTCTATTTTTTCTGTTTTTTCTGTTTTTTCTGATCTGAGCGGTTTCTCTTTATGTTTACTGACAATTACCCTTCGGTTGAAAACGAAAATCTCTACCTGTTTATCTATTAATGCATATCTAACAATGAACATCAGCCAGCTTATACTTAGACTTCCGTCTACTTTACCTCCTGACCTTACTGAATCGATGCTGATTATCACAGGAAATAGCAGCACGGCCAGCACTGCAATAACTATTATTACAGCAACTATAAGCCAGACCATTTCAGGTTAATTTCTCATTGCCCCTGGTCGGTTGATTTATACTGAATTAGTCTTCCTCTGTCATGTATGATTTCTCTTTCTTGCGCTCTTCCATAACCTGTTTGTATTTCTCCATCATCTCTGGCATTATCTCTGCCAGATGCGCGATCGTACCTTTTCCCTTGATACTGAGCAATTGTACATCTTCTGGCGTTATCACAAGAAAGGCGACTGGCTGAATGCTGGCACCTCCAGCCCCACCACTGCCCATCCCCTCTTCACCTGCTTTATTCCTGCCTGTACCACCGCCGCTTCCGAATCCGAAATTGACCCTTGTAATGGGTATGATAGTCCTGCCATCTATGGTTATGTGCTCTCCAATCACTGTCTTTGTGGAAATCATAGTGGCGATTTCCTCGGTAATTGTTTTAATGATCTCTTCTGCGTTCATCTAATCTCCACTCCTCAGTTTACTGTTATATCCGGTCTTACTTATAACTAACTGAGATTAACTGAAAGATGTAGTGCAGCAAGCGATATCTATTTACCTACCAAGCTATAATTGAATTAATGATAATATGAACTGTGAGGTATGTGGAAGCCCCACAACAAGCGAAACGGGGATATGTGATAGATGCAGCAGGATCATAGGCCAGATCACAAGGGATATAGACCCTGAGATCTGGAAGAGGGTTGAGGACTGCAGGTATATCTACCCCCTGATCAAGCGGGTAGCAGAAGGGACTCTCAGGACGCAGGATGTTGTGAACGAGCTGCTAAAAGGCGAGATCGATTAATCTAATCGGTCATGATATCTTTATTCTCTTAACACAGCATTCTCTCCCAGCAGTGATCTCAACATCAGTTTCCCCGCACTCAGGGCATTTTATTGTGGGCATAAAGAAATGAAGTTTCTCAAAGGACTCAACAGGTCCATTATATGAGCACTTGCACTTTATCAAAGGCTTGATAACCTTGATATCGTACTTCGCGCCTTCTGCCACAGTCCCCGCGGTTATTGTTTCAAAAATGAACCTGAGCTGGTCAGGGTAGAGTGCAGTAAGCTCTCCTACCTCAATGAAAACTTCGCTCACCTTTTCTGCATTGTTCTTCTTCGCTGCATCAAGCACTGCATCTATTATAGCGCCTGCAATTGATACCTCATGCATATGTTCTCACTCCCTTACAACCTCTATTTCGGATTTTAATTGTATACATTTAGCCGCAGCATATAGCAATGACGAGAACGCGCACACCGTCCCTGCGCCTTTGCCAATGAGTTCCCCATCCTTTTTCACCATTGCTGTGATATATGTATTCATCTTTACATCTGTTGTCATGTTCTTCTTCTCAAGATTAACAAGAAGTCTATTTGCTTCTTCTCCTGTATTCTTCCCTTTTCTGCACAGTTTCACAGGGCATATCTTGCAGTATTCCTTAAATAGAGCGCCCCATTTTGGTCCTGCGATCCCGGCGTGCGCTTCAGCAACCACTCCTGCATAGGCAATACAGCACCTCATCGCTCTTCCGATCACGCTACCGTTCTCCACTATCTCGCAGCATATCCTGTCGTTCTTATAGAAGAACCAGTTCTCCATCCCGCGCTCGTATTTCTCTTTTCCAGTGTTCCTTTTGTTTTTGAGTTCCTCTTTTATCCTTGCAGCAAGCTCAATAGCCCTGGGAATAGTCGCTGCTGTTCCGCATGTCGGGCAATAGGAGATCGGGCCAACAGCTATCTCATTACTATCTTTATCAATAAAAGCAACTTCAACCCCCCATGAGTTCCGTCTTATAGCTACCCTTCCTCCGCTCTTCCAGACTTCGTTATAGGCAGAGGCTACAGGTGTGACCACCCTGCCGTAGCCATAGATATCTGCAACTCTCTCCATATCGATAATGCACTGCAACGACTTTATAAGTTCAGATTCTATATGCTTCGGGAAGAAACCTCCCTCTACCATTGCAAACAGGATTGCAGGAGGCCATGTTATGCCTTCGCCCTCACCTGCAATGTTCCCTTTATCATCAAGTATCCTTGAGCCCACCCCGTCAGGCCGCTCCCAGGTTACTGCTTTACCACCTAACCTGGATATCTCTTTTAGTACCTTATGGGTCGTGCCGCAGTTTCCTTCTTCTATATGCAACTTTCCTTCAAGGTTTTCCCTTACCCGTTCTACGAAGTCCATATATTTTCTCTGTTCGTAGTATTCCGAATTTATATTATTTAAAGATTGTCAACGAAAAAAATTACAGCCTTCTTTCAAGGCTGTAAGCAAAAAATAAGCTCTGTACTCCTACAGAGCCTATCATAGAATCAATGCGGCAATCAGTATTGCTACAATATTCATCACTTTTATGAGAGGATTGATTGCCGGGCCTGCTGTGTCCTTGGTTGGATCGCCTACTGTGTCGCCCACAACCGCTGCTGCATGTGTCGGGTTAGGTCTGCCATCAGGTAATCTCTTCCCGCCAAGGTTGCCTGATTCGATGTATTTTTTGGCATTATCCCATGCTGCCCCTCCTGTTGTCATCATGAGTGCCAGGAGCAGGCCTGAGATAATTACACCGATCAGCAAACCTCCCAGTGCTATCGGGCCGAAGATATAACCAACGAATACAGGAGAGAGCACTGCAAGAAGCCCGGGTACTACCATCTCTTTCTGGGCTGCTATCGTAACGATATCCACGCAGCGCCCGTAATCAGGCTTTGACTTTCCTTCCATGATTCCCGGGATCTCCCTGAACTGGCGCCTGATCTCTGAGACTATAGTGGATGCCGCCCTGCCGACTGCCCCCATAAGGAAGCTTGAAAACAGGAAAGGGATCATGCCTCCTATGAATAATCCAACCAGGACGAGCGGATCTGACAGCACAAGCAATAGTGGCGGTAGTTCCTGCTCTGCAAGCAGCCTGTTTACCTCGCTGCTGTATGCTGCATAAAGTGCAAGAGCCCCAAGTGCTGCCGAACCTATAGCATAACCCTTCGTAACCGCTTTTGTGGTGTTTCCGACCGCATCGAGCGGGTCGGTGATATCCCTCACTTCCTTTGGCATCTCTGCCATCTCAGCGATGCCCCCTGCATTATCTGTTATCGGGCCGTAGGAGTCTATGGAGATTATAATGCCTGTAACAGACAGCATGGCTGCCGCAGCTATGGCAATACCGTAAAGTCCCAGAATTGGGTCTGTTGCGCCGCCCATAACATAATATGCGATCAATACTCCTGCACTGATGACCAGTACCGGTAAAGCTGTACTGCGCAACCCGACTGCAAGTCCAGTAATGATATTCGTTCCCGGACCTGTGACTGAGGCATTGGCAATGTCCTTTACTGGACTGTGGGATAACGAAGTATAGTAATCAGTTATCATTATCATGGCTGCGGTGACGCCAAGACCCACAAGTGCGCTTATGAAAAGGCCAATATTCCCATCCATCATGACCTGTGTGATTATGTAGAACAGGATAGCAGAGATCCCTCCTGCCACGATAGCGCCTTTGTACATTGCACCCATTATGTTGCCTGATTTTCCGAGCCTTACAAAGAATATCCCTATTATGGATGCGAAGATCGCTGCAGCGCCAAGTACCAGGGGGTATGCGACTGCATTAGGAAAGACGCCCAGAACTGTCACACCGATCAGCATAGCACCAAGCACTGTTACGACATAGGTCTCGAAAAGATCTGCTGCCATTCCAGCACAATCGCCCACGTTATCCCCAACATTATCAGCAATGACGCCGGGGTTGCGCGGATCATCCTCAGGTATTCCAGCTTCGACTTTTCCTACGAGGTCTGTACCTACGTCAGCAGCCTTAGTATATATGCCACCGCCAACCCTTGCAAACAGGCTGATGAGCGATGCCCCGAACCCGAACCCTATGATTTTTTCAATCGCTTCTACATCCCCGCCATATGCAATAAACAGTCCGCTCACACCCAGGAGCGCAAGGCTTGCAACAGATATCCCTGTGACTGCTCCACCCCTGAATGCCACTTTCAGTGCTTTCTGCAGGCCCTCTCTTGCGGCATTGGCACAGCGGACGTTGCTCCGAACAGAGATGCTCATACCGAGATAACCTGCTGCCGCTGACATAACTGCACCGAGAATAAATCCGACAGCGATATCCACATTAATTGCCAGTGTAAGTAAAACGGCAAGTATTACCGCTATGATGGCCACTGTCTTATACTGCCTGTTCAGATAAGCCATGGCACCTTCCTGTATGGCCGATGCAATTGCTTTCATCCTTTCGCTTCCGGCATCCAGTTTGAGAATATACAAAACAAGATAACCTGCGAATATTAAACCTATAATGCCCGCAAGTGGGGCCGAGTACAATAACGAATTCATATTTTTTTCTCCTGTGATTATTCCATGATTGCTCCGCTCACTTGGTAGTGAATATATATATTATTTACCTTTGAAATTGGTTTACAAGGGTATCTGGAGTATTTAGTGATTCCTCAAAATAAATTTTGTATAGGAATGATCCCAGCATCTCATCAAAGTAGGTGATAATATTGAGAGATATATGAAAAACCATCAGGAATTCCTAATTAATATATTCGGATTACCGAAACATTTAAGTTAAAAGTAATATATTGATTGACTATGTTTTTCCATCTTCTCTTCTCTGCTATTCAAAGAAGAAAGCTAAGGATAGCCCTGGCAGTTCTGGCCGTGGTTATGGGAGCGTCCATAGCCTCGACCTTATTTACGATATCATTTGATATCAATGATAAGATGGGAAGGGAGCTGAAGAGCTACGGTGCAAACATTCTTTTAATGCCATCATCAGAGGGGAAATTCATACAGGAGAGTGAACTTTATAAAATGAAGACCATCTTCTGGAGGCATAATATAGTGGGATACTCTCCCTATCTCAGTGACGCAGTGAAGATAAAAGATGAGGAAATAGTGTTGAGTGGTACATACTTCGATGAGGAGATTTGGCTGCCTGAACTCAAAAAGACGTTTATCGGGAACAGGAAGGCAGAAGAGAGCACGACAAATTTTAAGACCGGGGTAAAGAAGATAGCGCCCTGGTGGAATATTGAGGGAGAATGGCCCGCATCCGGGGAGGCTCTGGCAGGCATAGGTGCAGCAGAGAAGCTGGGCATAAAGAAGGGAGATATATTCAGGGCAGAATATGGAGATAATAATGCAACCTATAAGGTATCAGGCATACTCTCCACAGGTGGAGATGAGGATGACCAGGTGATAGTTTCCCTGGGGGAGGCGCAGAGGCTGTTTGAAAGGCAGGGCATGGTGGATCGCGTGGTGGTAAGCGCATTGACCACACCTGAGCCTCGGGAAAATATAGATCCCTCCCTTCTTCCGCCAGAAGAGTACGAGGTCTGGTACTGTACTCCGTACATCTCTTCTATCATGTTCCAGATCGAAGAGGCAATACCAGATGCAAGCGCAAAGCCAATACGTCAGGTGGCGGATAACGAGGGAAAATTACTTAAAAAATTTGAATTACTGATGTTTTTGATAACGGGAATAGCCATGGTCTCAGCCTCTCTGGGCGTGAGTGCGGCCATGACAACCTCTATCTTCGAGAGGAGAAAAGAGATCGGTTTGATGAAGGCAATAGGCGCAGATAGTGTTCAGATATCCCAGTTATTCTTTGCAGAGGCGGTTGTTATCGGCATCATAGGCGGGGCAATCGGGATTCTCATTGGTTTTGTGCTCTCAAGAATGGTGGGTCTGTGGGTATTCGGGGCCAGCATAAGCCCATCCCTCATGCCTGCACTGATCTCAGAGGCACTTGCAATTGTATTTGCCCTTCTTGGCAGTCTGCTGCCTGTGAAAAGGGCGGCAGAAGTAGAGCCATCGATCATACTCAGGAGTGATTGAATTGTTCATCCGTCTTGTAATGAGATCCCTCTGGGTAAGAAAAGAGCGGTTTTTGATAGCTATGGTTGCAGTAATGCTCAGCGCTGCCATGGTTGCTTCACTGCTGACCATCTCCTTTGATATAAAAGAGAGGATGGGAAAAGAGTTGCGTAGCTACGGAGCCAACCTTGTTGTCCTGCCAGGCGATGGGGAATACATCGAAAGATTCGATGCCACGCATAGCTCTATCATCGATTCTGTCCCCTTCCTTTATTTCAAGTCTGATATTAACTTTAAAAAGATCGAGTTTGCGGGCACTGATCTTGAGGCTGCAAAAAGAATGAACCCCTGGTGGCATATCGAAGGCACGCTTCCTGATCGGGATGAGGTCCTGGTCGGAATTAATGTTGCAAACAGGCTCGGGCTTAAAACGGATGACACCCTCAGAATTCAGGGGAATTCCTTTCGGGTCTCAGGTATCCTGGACACAGGCACATCAGATGATGACAGGGTATTCATGCATCTTACTACAGCTTCGAAGATCTCAGGTAAAAGCGGGGCAACATCTGTACAGGTAAGCGTTCTTGGGGATATCGATGAGGTTTCAGAATACCTTGAGAGTAATAACTACAAAGTAAAGAAGATACGGCAGGTAGCAGAGAGTGAGAAAGTTCTCCTTGGCAAAACCCAGCTTTTAATGTCCCTTGTAGCGCTCTTTGTCCTGTCATCCGCGTTCCTCGGCCTGATGAGCACTATGATAACAGGCGTGCTTGAGAGAAGCCGCGAGATAGGACTTATGAAAGCCCTGGGCTGCACAGATAGAAAGATAGCATCCATATTCCTCACCGAGGCAGGGATAGTGGGAACTGCAGGCGGTATTCTCGGGTTCATTGCTGGACTTGCACTTGCCCAGTTTATAGGAATGAGGATATTCAATATCCCTGTATCAGTTAAGCCAGAGGTACTTGTACTCACCATCCTGACCTCGATACTTATCGCATTCATTGGAAGCATCCTGCCTGTACGCAGGGCACTATCGATCGATCCGGTTATAACACTCAGAGGTGAATAAGATGATTACAGCTAAAGATCTTGTTAAGAAATACGATACTACCTGTGCCCTCAAAGGGGCCAGTTTCACTATCCAGAGAGGAGAATGGGCAAATATAATGGGGCCTTCAGGGAGCGGAAAGACCACGCTTTTGAACCTGATAGGATGCCTTGATACACCGACAGGTGGCTCTTTGATTGTGAACGGGACTGAAACTGCTTTTCTCAATCAGAAAGAGAGGACAGGGTTTCGGAGGGAGAACATTGGACTGGTCTTCCAGCAGTTCCACATGATTCCCCACCTTACCGCGCTTGAGAATGTAATGATAGCACAGTATTTCCACAGCATAGAGGATGAAGAAGAGGCAAAAGAGGCGCTTTTGCGCGTGGGCATGGAGCACAGGCTGAACCACCTGCCGTCCCAGCTCTCAGGCGGGGAACAACAGCGCGTATGCATAGCCCGCGCGCTTATCAACCAGCCGCAGATAATACTTGCGGATGAGCCAACAGGGAACCTTGATAAAAAGAACGAGGAGGCGGTTCTTGAGATATTCAGGGAACTCCACAGAGAGGGGAGGACGATAGTGATCGTAACCCACAACCCCGAGATAGGTGAGATAGGGAACAAGATCATACAGATGTCCCACGGTGAGGTTACTGTATAACAAAATTAAAGTAGATTAGCAAAACTTAATTATACCCAAGTCATATTTTTAATTATACAGGCGGACATGGCAAAAAAATCACCCAGAACAGAGGAGTATCTTGAGTCTATATATAAGCTGTATGAGATGCAGGAACCCGCCACCACTTCCAGGATAGCAGAGCGTCTGGAGCTGAGTCCATCATCCGTTTCAGAGATGCTAAAACAGCTTGAACAGAAGGGACTTGTAAGGTATGCGGACAGGGGAGTGGTATTAACAGAGGAGGGCGAACTTGCAGCCAAGAGAGTGATAAGGAAGCACAGGCTCTCTGAGCGGCTCCTTACAGATATCCTGGGCTTCGGGTGGGATGAGGTACATGATGAGGCATGCAGGCTTGAGCACGATATCAGCAATAAGATGGAAGAGAAAATCGCAGAGAAGCTGGGTGATCCCAGGACGTGCCCTCATGGTTATCCCATACCTGATATCCACGGAAAGATAGCCCGTGAAGATACAGTGCAGTTATCAGAATTGAAAGCGGGTGAGGCTGGTGTTATTGAGAGTGTCTCTGAGGAGGACCCGCAGATGCTGCAATATATAGGCAGCCTTGGGTTATATCCTGATGCAGAGGTTGAGGTAAAAAGTATCGCTCCATTCGGGGGGCCGATACTGGTAAGGGTGGCAGATAAAGAGAGATCGCTTGGAAAAGAGCTTGCAGAGAAGATACTGGTGAGGAAGAGATAAACTTTTCTGGTGAATTATCAACCCAAGATTTATAAGTCCTTAAAGGAATTTATCTTTAAATGAAACATTAATAAAAATGAAGGTGCATAAATGCAACCCACATTCAAGAGGTTCTGATTTACCCATCTGATTTTTGATAATGAACTCCATATTAGATGCCATATTATCATGGCAGATACAAACGATTTAAAAATAATAGATATTAAGCGCTTAGACCATCTCCCGCTGGTCGCAGCATGTATGAGACACTTAGAGATAGCAAAGACGATAGACGAGATAGTTCCACCACATCCTCTCAATCATGTACCTTGTCAGACCAGGGCGGATTAAAAGAACGTGTTCCTCTGGCAGTTGGGTTTTTTGTTTGAAATGCCAATCATGTTATATTCAGGTTAAGAGAGCAGGGTAATTCTAGAAATCCATCCCTACAACCTGTCGGGTGAATTTTTATAACAACACGACTATAGTAACTACTGATAACATGAAAGCAACCCTGTTCGATCCATTCTCCGGCGCCTCAGGCGATATGATAATCAGCAGCCTTCTTAATCTTGGAGCAGATGCTGGCAAAACAAAAGAAGCCATGGAACTGGCCGCCTGCGTGGATGTTGAGATCTCTAAAACCACCAGGAAAGGAATCTCGGCACACTCGGTTAATGTAGCAACAAAAAAAGATGGTAGTCTAACACTTGCGCAAATCCTGGATCGAATCAAACCCCTGGATCTTCCTCATGAGATCATATCGGATGCGATCTTGGTCTTTAACATCCTTGGAAAAGCAGAAGCAAAAGTCCACGGTGTAGCCCTCGATGAATTACATTTCCATGAGCTCGGGCAGGAGGATGCTATTGCGGATATTATCGGCGCATGTACGGCCTTTCATGAGCTCGGGCTAAAACAGCACAGGATCTACTGCACACCCATATCTGTTGGAATGGGATTTATTGAGTTCTCGCACGGGAAATTTCCTGTGCCTGCGCCTGCAGCGCTTGAGATTTTAAAGAAGTATTCACTGCCGTGGCAGCACGGGCCAGTCGAAGGAGAATTACTCACACCCACAGGTGCAGCGCTGCTTGCCCATTTTATCAATGAGGCGGGGGTATGTCCTCCAGTGAGGACAGAACTAATCGGTTATGGAGCAGGGAGCAGGGATACTGCTGTGCCAAATGTCCTTCGCGTGATATCTGGTGAGATCGATGAAGCGCTCATTCCGGATAGAATCGAGGTACTTGAGACCAATGTTGATGATGTCACTGGCCAGGTTCTGGGCAACCTTATTGATGAATTGCTCAGGGCAGGGGCTCTGGATGTTGCCATAATACCCGCTACCATGAAAAAAGGACGAAGCGGCCATGTTATCCAGGTAGTTGCAAAACCCGGTGACTCTGAGAAGCTTGTGCGGAGGATAATAGAAGAGACAGGTTCTCTGGGCGTCAGGATAATCCCGATAAAACACAGGTTGATAGCCCGGAGGGAGATGAGCAAAGTAGAGATCACTATAGATAACAGGGTCTTTCCGATAGCTATCAAAGTTGCCAGGGATCTGCGCGGGGTTCTACTTAATATCTCGGCTGAATTTGAGGACTGTAAGAGAGCGGCGCATGAGTCCGGTATTCCTGTCAGGGATGTTATTCGGCTTGCTGAGGAGGAGGCGCGAAAGACCGTTTCCTGAGCGCGCGTTTGATATCCATCCTGTATATCCAGTCATGCCCCAGGTACCTACCCAGTAACTGGTTTGCCGTATCCACTTCACCCTCTGTTAATATGCCATTTTGCAATGTTATTCCAAGCGCTTCTTCAAAGCCCTGTCTCAATGCTTTTTTAACAGCTTCTATATCAGTAATGCCTGTTTCCTTCAGGGTTATCATCCCATCTCTCGCGCGCTGCACGGGACGCAGGTTCTTTGTCGGGTTTTTAAGGACTTTATCCATTAGCTCAAAATCAAAATCCACTAACATGCTGCCATTTATCAGTACAGCGCCATCAAAACGCCCCTGCGCATTCCCGGAGATTTTCCTGCCCCTTGAATAAACAGCATTGCGGGCAGGTTCGATCTCTCCTCCTGACCCGAGGGCTTCAAGCGCCATGACTACACCGCCCAGGACTTTTATATATGCGGCCTGGATATCGCGGGGTATAACACCTCCCTCTCTGCCGATCACAGAGTAGAGTATCTGGTTCTCATCGCAGAAACCGCACCCTCCGCCCAGTGTCCTGCGTACTATCCCGATATTGCTCTGCCTACAAAAATCAGCATTAACCTCATCCTCAACGCACTGATGATAGCCAAGATATACAACAGGTGAGCGCACGCGCCAGAAAAGGATAGTTTCAGGAACCGAGCCTGCGCCGGCATGTCTGGCAATGGCTTCAAAAAGTGCTGCGCTACAGAAGCCATCGATCCTATCAAGGTCAAGGAAGCGCCACGATTCGTTTGACATTTAACTTTTTTCTCCTTTTTGATTAGATCACTAATAAAGCCACGATCGGGGTAATAAAAGCTTCAAGAAATGCAGCAATGCCTATCAACAATAATGCAGCAAGCACGACCTTAATAGTCTCATCGATGATCTCATTTTCATTTTCTAAACCTTTTATGAATTTTACTCCCAGCCTTATACCAGCGGCTGTAGCAATCACGAATGCCGTTATCTCAAAGACGCCATGCACAGCAATGAAAGCTGATGCAGTCTCTGCAGGTAATACTCCATAAAATAATCCAACTATAATTCCATTAACTGCTATGCCCAGTACAGATGGTATTACAAAAAAGAGACCACTTAGCCCCTGATTTAATGCTACTATGCTATTATTTGAGAAATAATATACTAAATCAATGAATGGCATTGAAATGTAAGGACCGATTAACTTACTCTCTATATATCCTGCTGATATGAGCCTCATAAACTCTTCACTCAGAAAAGAAAAAGAATCCCCTATGTAATATCCTATACCAAATCCTATCACATAAAAATAAAGAGCTAGAAGAATATAGCTAATATTCTTTTTAGCGAAATTAACTAAAATCCTGGGCGATTCTATTATAAATTCTTTCGCTGCCTTAATAACCTCAAGCTCCTTTTCCATTACCCTGACGGTTCTCCCGGTTCTATCGAGGAAGAAATTTAGCTTGGCTAACTGCAGCCATGGATTCAGAAAAACCAGGAAAAGAAGATTGAAAAATGCTGAAAGACTGGAATTAAATATCACTGCTATCAGGTCGAATACACCAGATGTAATAGTGTATATTACAATCACACTAATCAGAATAAAAATGAAAAGTAAGATAGATCCGATATCTCCAGCGGCTATCTCTTTGCTTCGTTTAATCGCCTCTATTATACCTTTATTCTCTACTACAATACACTCCTCAGCAAAAAATAACAATAGCATTGCTATAATCCATATAATAAAAAATATCAGCATTAATAGCATAAATATAATAATATTTAAAGGTGAAGGAATGATTATGAATGTGAAAAACGGTATAAGAAAGAGTATAGCGGAAAATACGATTATTAAGGCCCACAGGCCTGCTATCCGATATAAATTTTGTTTAGCGTAATATCGGAAGTTTTTGAAGTCCAGTGAAGTAGTGACCCCCTGCCATATATATCCTGTAGTTCCTGCCCTTGCCCATGCATATAAAACAAAGGAGATGATAATAAATATAAAAAATAAAACAAAAAAAATGATTAAAATATACATCATCTCAGGAAACAGGCTTGAGAATTCTCTCTCTAATTCCTGTATTCGCGGATCAGTATAATTTGCAACATTCCCAACCCTGTTCTCTATCATAATTTCAGGGAGTAGATCCTGGTTTTTCTCAATAATGGGTAGAACCTTTTCTAAAACAGGCAATGCAAATAATGCAAAGGTAAATATGATTGTCCATGCTAATCCATAAAACAATGCCTCAGAGATCAGGAAAGGAATTATGAGTCTTGGAGCGAACTTAAGCTGGTGGAATCCTGATTTAAAGTATGAACCTATATCCTGTGCCACAAGACCTCAACCTGTTTTAATATTACTGTATCCTCTGGGCTTATCATAATTCATTATAAGCAAGTTAATCAATCCGAAGTAGCATATATTCCTTTGCCATTATATAATCCTTCTATGCATATGGAAGGGCGTTATGAGTATACATGAGCATGAGAGTAAGAGAGAGATCCTCAGGCGACTCATGGAGGAGCGGGGCGGCAGGTTCTCTGCTGAACTTGGCATTGATACAGATTCGGGCAGCCCAGAAGAGATATTCAAGTGGTTCCTGGCCTCGATCCTTTTTGGTGCCAGGATAAGGAAGGATGCGGCCATAAAGACATACCATGAGTTTGAGAAGCAAAATGTGCTCACGCCTGACGCAATTCTCAGGACAGGCTGGGATGGCCTTGTGAAAATCCTGGATGCAGGCGGGTATGCGCGCTATGACTTTAAGACAGCAACAAAACTTCTTGGTATTGCACAGATGCTGAACAAAAGGTATAATGGCGACTTAAATTTACTCCATGAAGAAGCAAGCGATTCGCGGGATCTGGAATCAAAACTCATGGAGTTCAAAGGTGTGGGTCATGTAACTGTGAATATATTTCTCAGGGAGCTTCGAGGAATCTGGCAAAAAGCTGACCCGCTGCCTGGCGATCCTGTTATTACTGCAGCCCGAAGTCTAGGGCTTACAGGATTGGAAGGAAAGAATGATGAGGAGAAAAAGAAGATTCTCACTGAGCTTGAAGAACTCTGGGAACAGGCTAACCTTTCCTATCGCTTCTCTGATTTTGAGGCTGCCCTTGTCAGATTCGGGATTGAGTCTCGCCGAAGCAATACGAAGGTTTAAGTAATTGCTGAATTATATCCCCAGTATCTTCATCCAGATACTGGCAATGCTGTCGAACAGGTCGGATATTATTTTTATTGGTAACAATATTAGTTCAGAGACTTCAAATTTCATACCCCCTGTACCTATAGTTACAGGGGGTGTTTTACCTGTAGCTTTTGCAACATCTGCTTTACTCGGGCTAAAGCCTTCACCGTGGCATTTTTGGCATTTTCCATTCAGTACTGGCCTGTGTATGCCGTGGAGGCCGCTACCTCCCACTCTGTGGCAGTAGCTGCACTGACTGCTTTTTGGAAGTATGAATTCTCCTGCTCTGTCCTGGGTCGGGATTACAGCTTTTGTTGAAGTGAAATTCTCTGGAGGATTGTGGCATGTTTCGCACTTAACTTTATTATCATGGGTGAGATGTACGTTCTGTCCTGCAAACGAAGTGCTGTGGCATCGGCTGCATGTATCAGGCTGGGTGTGGCGCGCTCTAAAATCAAAGCTGCCTTCATTAGAAGGATGACACAGCGTCCCTGAGCAGGAGACAATAGTGTGGCAGGAAGCACATACTCTTCCTGAGTGCGTATCCTCGAATACACCTCCTGCCTGGCCTGTTAGAAGACCAAGCATGAGGATCGACATTATGATATATCTTATCATCTTCTCTTAGAAACGGTTAGCAGTGCAAATAATATAAGAGCAACGGCTATCAATGGGCCAAACGTCTGTATCGTGGCTATGGTCTTCCTGACAGATTTTATTGTTGGGTCACCTGCAACCCTCGGGTCCTTCACATTCAGGAAATAGATTCCCACACCTCTGATTTTTATGGGCTGTCCGCCTATGGTCACCGCCTTGCCCAGAACGTTCGTTTTACTGAGTTTCCATGGATCGATATCTGAATTATCACCTTTAGTTATTATATAATCACCTGATATGCTGTATACCCTGTGCACGTACATCTCGTTTGACCTGGGAGGATTAAATATTATTACATCCCCTGCTGATATGTTTTTTGATAGTCCCTCAGCAAGCACAAGGTCGCCTGCCATAATAGTTGGAACCATTGATTGGGTTGGAACGATACCAAAGAAAACCAGTTTGGTAAGGATCATTAATATAAGCAATCCTCCTGCTACATAAAATCCCGATCCGATCAAGGTACCAGGCTCAAACATTTTCTTCCTGAGTGAGAAATAATTTTCCATGATCCTTTTTTCCTCCAGTCTCCTGTTTCTGTTGTTCAAAAGATCTGCTGCATGGATGAGAACGCGGCCTGCGAGTTGTTTAAGGGGTCTTCTCCCTGTACATACTGTAAGCATCAACACTGATATCGTTATTGCAGTTGCTATGGGGTATATATAGAACTGATAGAGAATGCCAGGGTTAGCTAATAGCTCTTCTGGTATGATACTTCTGGCAAGATCAAACATTGGATAAGAGATACATCAGATAATAATAAAAAAGATTGGTTTGAACCTGCTGGTCCAAACCATTATTGTTTACGGTGACTGCTGTCCCCAGGCAGAGCCTGCCTTGTACGAGAAGCTCTCGTTGTACGATGTGACATTTATAGTGTTGGTGAAGGGCTGACCTTGAGTCAGCTTGTCTGTGAATACCTCAAGAGTATCCGGCCTTTTGACAGTCAGCTTCATATTCGCATGGCTGTGGCATCCCAGGCATGTGTAGTAGTCATCACTCACTGGCGTGGGATTATTCGGGTCTTCCTCATAGTTGTAGTACTTGTTTGTCTTTTGCTCCTGGGATTTCTTGAACCAGGTATTGTGAGCATCCGCACTGCTGTTCAAGGCATTGCCCACGAAACCTGCCTTCCTGCCGCCAGCACCTGGCAGGTTATATTCAGGCAGATCAGACAGCCTGGAACCATTGGTATAAACACCGCCGCTGCCGTCACCGTGGCAGTACGAGTTTGTGCAGCTCCTCACAGTTATCCTTGTGTGGGTACCACCGAAGAAGAATGCGCTCCTGTGGCATAGCAGGCATGCCCTCCAGTCCGCACCACCTGGTGCTGCATCATAAGCACCACTGATATCGTCAGTAGCTTTTACAGGATTAGCTATTGATGAACTATTTCTATAAACTGCATACCATTCACCGGCTGCAACATTTGTGGTACCGACTGTGCCGCTTGCAGTTGCAAGCGCAAGTATATCATCTGGCTTAACGGTTGCCGCAGAGTTATTTCTCCTCGCCGTGAACCACGGACCGCCGAAGACTGCATTTACTCCCCATGTGCTGCTCGCGGGAGCCGTGCTGTAGTCATCTCCATAGTAGGCCATGTATGTTGTGTAGTTCTTATTGCTTGCTGCGGCTGAGTGAAAATTGTACACTGTCTTTGTATTATTGTTCACATCAGCTTCATTACCAATGTACTGGTGGCATTCAAGGCAGTTCAGTGCCTTCCCGCTGGTCGTGCCGCCGGATACAGAGTCATAATTTCCCTGCACGCTGTGCGTGCCTGCGAACGTGGCAAGCATGCTTGGCATCGCAAAAAGCCCCACTGCAGCCACGGCAAGCACCATTAAATATTTAGTATTTCCCATTTTTATATTCACCTCTATCCTATCTCTAATTCAAAGCAAGAATGCAGACATAGCTCACGCTAAAAGCACAAACTAAGCCCGCACCTATGCAGTTTTAATGGCATAAGAACGTAGTATCGAATCCTACATCCTATCCATGTCCAATATTATAACACCATAGAATATAAAATATATAACCCGTTATCATAAAAGAGAATTAGTATTATGAGCATAAGCATAGCGATAAAAACTCTCTGCCTGGATCTAATGTTTTAATGACTATCTTGACCTCATTCCGGCATCATGGCTCTCAGGTCTGGCAAGCCTTTTCCACAGCCTGACAATGCTGTCGCTGTAGTCCTCCTTATCGAGACTGACCGATAACTCCCCGTTGCGGAAGCGCACTGTGGCCTCGCGGAGTACACAGCGGTAATACTTCTCCTCGTTGCTCGAGAACGTTATTATCGTCTTTACATTCTGTATCAGCATAGAATCCTCCAGGAGCTTTAATTTGCGGTACACAGTTGCCAGAGGTATATCAAGCTCCTGACTCAACTCCAGGGCAGAGCACTCCTTTTTGGAGGTCATGCTCATTATCGCTCTTGCATAACCATCTGCCAGGAGTTCAATGAATGCTTCTGCGCTGTCCTTTTTTGTTATCATTATTTATTCTTCATTATTCGTTTTCGATCACTTGATTAGCTTTTTTTTACTGCTATTATCAGGGCCATCAGTCCGAGGATATCAAAAACCTCAGAGAATAATTTGGCCATATCCGCAGAGTTAAAAAAATAGATATCAGCGAATAGATGCCCGATTGTAAGTAAGCCAAAACCAATAGTGAGATAGAGCATTGCAGGAAGTCCTGTTTTCAAAAACGCCCGCATGGCTAGAGCCAGCAGTATGAAACCTATACTAAAACGAATTATATCAATGATAAAGTAATGCATATTTTTACCAACAATTATTATATAGGAAGAGATTTAGGTGTACATAAACATATCCTATGATCCATTATTGAAACAAAACTTTTATCATATAAAAGCCAGTATGTGCATTCTATAAAAAATATATTTGCTATTATTAACCGAGAAAAACAACTTGCTAAATGAATGAGATAGATACAGAAAAGTCCTCAGAGAAGAAGCCACTGACTGCACCAGAGCATCAGGACTCAGGTACTTACATCGGTCTTCTCCTTGGCGGCATCATCCTCACCACAGGCGCCATTGTACTATTCAACGACCTATACTCCACCTTCAGTGCTAAAGGTATAGACATAACCTTTGCTATAATCTTCAGCATGGGACTGATGCTGGCCTCTGCCTATGGAGCGATCTCCTGTTTCTTTGCCATCTACCGTATAGCTTTCCTCAATAAACTGCTCTCAAAGAAGATAGGTGAGGAATTTGAGGACTTTGTACTTTACACAAAGCCATTTATCGAGGAGGTCATAAGACAGCGCCTGGTTGTAGAGAAGGTGATAGATAAGCTTGAGGCACTGGAGAAGCGAAGCATTGAGAGCGCATCAGCGCATCCTGAGAATCCAAATCCTGACTCTATTAAATGGTGGGAGTTCCTTCTCTTCGTGGCACTGCTCACCAATATCAGTATAGGCTTATATGTATACTTGGAGGCCCATCCCTTCGAGATGGTGCCATATAGCGTCATCATCCTGGGCATAGCCTGGTGGGTGTTGATGGCCAGATACTTCGGCCTTCTCTTTGATCCAAGGGCGGTATATATACCTGCCTTTTTCGTAGCGGTACTTCCTACACTCAGCATTATGCTCCGTATATATCTTGCACCATATCAGGCGCTGTTCGTTGTCTTCCTGGTGCTGTTCTTTTATGTGGCAGCCATGTATTATCATTATAAGTACCTGACCACAGGAATCTCCCCCTTTTCAATCACAAAGCTAAAAGAGGAACTGGCAGCGTCAAAGAAAGCAAGGGCAGAAAAACAGATAGCAGTGGAAATAGAGGATAAAAAGAAGAGCATTCTGGAACGGGCGCTCTTAAGAATCAGTAAGCCAGAACCAGTTCAGGAATCATCTCCCTTGCCTGTTTCTCAGATCGGGACAGAACAGGTGGAGATCAATGTTAAGGATGTCATCAGTAGCGCTTTCATGATAAAGATTAGAAAACTCCGTCTCATCCTCACGGACATGGTCTGGCCTCAGCAGTTGTGCCAGAGCGGTAAAAAGATCTCACTTGCAGGTGTCATCCTGGCTTCTCTTGGCGCCGTATCTATTATCGCTCTTGGGGGCACCTACGGGGATATATCCCTTGAGGCCATCTTTATTGGTATAATAATGCTTGCTGCCGGTCATTCCATTGCAGGAAAAGAAGGGAAAAGAGTATTTGCCATCGGTTCCTTTCTACTCCCTGCAGGAGTCCTCCTCTCCCTTGGAGCAGCGGTCTCCTTCTACTTCCTGTCCCCCTCATCGCTTGAGGAAAATATATTCAAGATTACGATACAATACACTGCAGGTCTTTTCCTCTTAGTACTGGATATTCTCATTGCGAGGGTCAAACGAAAGAATAATTTATAGATAACCTCAGTTTGGATAATTTTATCTGTTCTCTGGATCTTGGCAGTTTCCAGACTATCTATCTTCCTTCTGGTTACCCAAAATAAGATTAAGCAACTTTAATATGAACTCCTTTATTATCTCAAGCTTTGTCTTTATATCTTCTTTCTCAACCTTGCTGGATAAGGTGGTATTGGTGATTTTCTCCAGCGTCTCCTGACCTATATCTTCTGGAGTTGACTCAGGTGCAGGCGGTCTTGATTCTATCACCGGTTGATTGGATTCTATCTCACGCCGATAATCGCCCTTTCTACTGTCTTTTTCTATAAATCCTCTAAAATCTATGAAATATCCTTTTGCAGCGGGCAGAACTATCCTTTCCTCAAATGGAATCGAGATCTCATAGCTGTAGCTATATAACTCATCCTTCTCAAGAAATATATTATCCCTTGAAGTAGTGCCGTTTATTAAGCCTGCATTATCCGGAAGTCTATCTGCTATATTAATAGAAACACGCTGGTCTCCCTGATTATTAGCATGTATCGTTATCGTCGCATTAATAATCCCGTTACTCTGCTGATTGACCTTTACATCTTTTGTGAGGGACACATCTGCGCCTTTTATCTTTACATCAATGTCATCTGAGTCCACACTATAGTTCTTGCCGTCAAATTCAAATGTTGCAATTGCTACAGGTATTATTAAATTTGGTTTATATTTTATTGGTCTAATTGAGTATGTTATTATATCAGATGATTCAGCAGGGATTGTTATTGTCCAGTTCAAGCTCTTATTATCCTCTGTTTTATATTCAAAATTATCAGGCACATAATCTATCAGATTGATGACAGTAGCCTGATCTCCATTGTTTTTTATATACAGGAAAACCTTAGAGAATTCATTTAAATACAATACATTCTCATAGTCTCCCTCAGTGCTTGTATAATTAATATAAGACCCGATTTGTTTATTAATCTCAATGAATGGTTTTACGAGAATCTGTTCCTCTGCTCTGTGGATATACTCAACATCCTTGTTATCTCTGCCGCTTAATCTTAAGGGGATAGGGAAGGTCTTATTAACGGGTGAAATAGGCGCTATCATGCTTAGATTTATAATCCTGGTCTCATTTGCCTTTAGTTCATTTAAATTGTAGATTATAGAATTCCCGACCTGTTTAAAGCTCATGCCCTGTTTTTGCTCTGATAGTTGTTTCTGGGGAATAGTAAAATCAGTAAGATTCACATCCAGTAGAGCATTCATAAGGGATACATTGCCTTTATTCTCAAGGGATATCTGGATATAGAACATTTTATTAGATTTTATATAATCAGATGCGCTGATACTGGCATTGCTCCGGGGATCTTCATTATAAACCTTATATGACATGTTGATTTCAGGCTTATCCCTCAGGAAGACCTGGATCGATACATCTGGTTCTAAAAGTTCTCTGCTCCACGTTCTTTCCCCGCTGATATTAGCATATATTTTCATCTCATCATCATAAAACGGCGCATCGAATGTTACAATCTCAGACTCATCGCTATTTATCATTACCGTGCTTTTTTTATCCCCTATGGTTACAGTCATAAGAGACCCGATTATCTTGCTGCCTGTAGTATCTTTCATCAGGTCAGTTAGCTCAATGGTAAAGTTTCCAAGAGTCCAGTCATCTATGTTTATCCTGTCCCCCCATCTTATGGTTCCATTATAGTGGCTGACCCATGTAATAGACTGCTCATTAATATTTTTAGCATGTACCCAGTTTGCTTCCCGATCGTTCTCTTCTTCAGCCAGGCTAACAGGTACGGCAATCAATAATATACTTATTATACAGGCTATTTTATAAGGTCTTATACTCATGGCATCGCTTCAGGGAAAGAATTTCTGTGCATGATCATAGGCAATAGTCCTGTTTTTCTTAATATAATGACCTGATTGATTGGAGGTTGTTATTCCAGGATATATCTCCTGGCGTCCATCTGTATCATAACTGGAATGGCAATTGGTACAATATAGATTTTTTGTCAGATTATGTGCAGCATTGATATTATACTCCTGGGTCAGGTTGGGCGCATAACCGTGGCACACGCACCCGACCGCTCTGTGAGCAGAGATACTGTTCAGTGATGCTTCTTCTTCATGGCAATTGGCGCAGATATAGATGTTACCGTAATCTGTAGAATTTCTCTGCTTCTCTATAGCGTGGCTTCCTGCAAAGGTGCTCAGGAGCGGCTGTATCGTATATATCAAAAGTATAATCGAAACTGTAATGAGAGCAAGCTTCTTAATCATTATTATATCCTAATTATTATTATATCTATTCGATAGTATTATCAGGAAAAGTGCGGCAGTAATCGAGAACACCTCAACGACGTTGTCAGGAAAACTATGACAGTAATCACAATCTATTCCCTTCTCTTTTCCATATGTATTTTTGGAGTTATTATAAAGTGTAGGATCATGGCAGGTTGTACATGAGGTTATATTTACTACACTTATCCCATTGTAGAGATTGTTCCAGGGATTGTTCACAATATTGTGCCTGCCCTTATCTGTCCTGGGATTCTGTGTATTTGCATGGCAGTCCTCGCACCACTTCCATCCTGATTTGGGAGGCGGATGTATACTTGTATCTGTATGGCAATCCTTGCAACTGAGCGCCACATGCACACTCTCATTGACCATGGTCTGGTTTACATACAGATCCGACCTGCCAAAGCTATTCATGTAACTAATAGAGTAGTGGCAGTCAGTGCACGACAGCGGAGATAGGGTTATATTAGCATAAGAAACATCCGCGCCGCTTATCGTTCTGTTTATATAGTTATCAGCATAACCCATCAAGCTTGCACTTATCATGTAGCTGCCATTTATAAGCCCGGAGAAATTATAGAAGCCATTTAGATCTGTTGTTGTTTGCAGACTTGTATTTGTAGTTACATTGGCTATGCTCAATGGTTTTAGATTGGATGAGTCAAGTACATAGCCGCTTATATTATAAGATCCGACCCCACCGCCACCATCACCTCCACCACCTGGGGCGGTCTGATCTATAACAGTCCAGTTCCATGTTCTGGATATTGAATAATAATCATCACTGGCAATTGCAGTAACGTTGTACACTCCTGCGCCTGCTGTAGAGTTGGTATAATTTGCGGATATTGCACTTAAATTACTCTGAATTATAGAGTCATTAATATACCATGTAATATCTGCATCTCTATTAAGAACTATCTCAAATTCCTGTGCTGTACCAACTGTTGTAGTTGTATCATTATCAGGCGATGAGGCTGTAATTGATAGAGACACATTATTCATAGTTACTGTTAGAACTGATGAATTTTGACCCCAGTTACTATAGGAGTCGTTAGCTCTGATCTCATATTGATATGAAGCACCTGGGGTTAGATCGGTATCATTCCAGTAAGTGTTCTGTGTAAACCCAAGACTGGTGGAGTTTCTGAATACCTGGTAATAGTTTGCATCTGATATTGGATCCCAGCTCAGATTAACAGTCGTCTGGGTCGGAGTATCGTTCATCAACCCGGTAACCTGAGCAAGTGGCGTAGTATCATAGATCGTTATGTTCGCACTGATGTTATCTGCGCCGCTAATTGTCACATTTAAATAGCCTGTATCAAATTCGGTCTTAGAATAGCTGAAGTTGTAGGTACCATTGAGTAGACCGGTTATTAGATAGTAACCTGACTCTACCGTGGTATTCTGGTAACTGCCGTTATGCACCAGAACATCTACCAGTCCCAAACCATAATTATCAAATACATAGCCGCTTATCGAATAAGTAGGGTCTAATAGCGGTGACAGCGAGATGTTTGCATTATCTATGTCCGTGCTGTTGATCACCCTCTCTGAGGAGCTGGTGGAATAGCCGGGCAGACTTGCATTTATGAGATAGGTGCCATTATCTATATCAGTTAAGTTGTAAAAACCGTAAGTATCTGTACTTGTAACAAGGCCTGTATTTGTGGTTACACTGGCGTTGGAGAGGGGCATGCCAGTGGATGAGTCTGTTACGTAGCCTGATATATAATATGCAGCCACCATATGCGTTACAGCAGCCAATATAACTAAGAATATAAAAATTATTAATGCTTTGTTAAGGTAATTCTCATTGATCATTGATATCTTATTTTTGCTGTGCTAAAATTATTGTGCATATATTTCTCAGGGCTTGTGATGTTTAAACTCACTCTGGTATATGTATGACAGCCAATGCAGGTGAGATAGTCTGAGCTAACATGGGAATCGCCGTGCACCATGTAGTTATATGGGCTGGATGTATTTCCCATAGCCTTAAACCACCGGGCATGGACATTGTTGCTTGAGAGATTGTATCCTGTCATCACTGTTGTATATAACTCTTTTCCATATCCAGTACCGCTTGAGTTCCCGTGGCATTTAATATCAGTGCATCCTGTTACCGATACGCTGGTATGAGTTGAGATACCGAGGATATCGCTGCTGTGGCAAAAGAGACATATCTCTTCTAACTGGATACCCTGGATACCATTATTCTCAAGGTTTACACTTGCAAGGTGCATCGTTCCTGTTCTGTTATCTATCCACGAATTCAAAGACGGCTCCCAGTAGATATAGCTGGCAGGATCGGCGCTTGCTCCAAGATCCCATGTTGAAATATCCCTTGTAGTGTAAATTCTGCCTTCGCTTATATTATAATGATAACCGTATTTTATAAATGTTGTATAATTAATATTATTTGCTGCTGCAGCATGTTTATCGAGGACACGCCTGGATTCACTTGAAGAGTTGAGTTCTCTTGCTATGTAATCGTGGCAGGAGATACACTTCAAATCCCGTGCATCAGATGATGATTCGATAGTATGGGGGCTATAAAATGTTGCGAGGATAGACGGCATCATGTATATGCCGAAAATTGTGATAAAGACTGGTATCAATATTTTTGCGTTATTTACCATTGGCTTTGTTTTAAATTTCCTATACTACCTTGATGTAACAATAATCTTAAGATTTAATAATTTTTCGTAATTATCTCTGAGCCTATCCACCCTTACCAGAGTTTCGAAATGTTGGTCGTGATATTAGCATTACCATGCCACTGCTGCGGCTTCCTGTGGCAGTCGCTGCATTTCTTTATGTTCTGGCGGTTCATATCTTTTAGATAGTGGCATGACCAGCAGTCATCATTAGTTACAGTATCAGGAGGAGTTTTACTGATGTTCAGGTGGATGGATTCACCAAATGCGGTTATATCAACCAGGGTCGTTTTTGCCATGGGGTTTGCGCCCGGGTAATTGGTACCGTGGCATTCGATGCAGGTCTCTCCCCCTGCGAACGTTACTTCATGGGGGTCGCTTCCGTGGCAGGTTGTACACTGTGCTCCTCCGTCATGGTTTATACCAGTGTGGCAGCTCCTGCATGTTTTAGCATCAAGTGTCAGGGACTTAACATCGTGTTCACGGTTATGGCACAGGCCACAGGCCACTGTCTTCCCGGTAGAATGGCTTTTATCTCTGATAGAATCGGGAACAGTGATATTTGATCCCGACCTTGGATGACAGGTTATGCAGTTTGGTCTGGTGTTAAGAGATGTCAGACTGCCGTGGCAGTTGCTGCATGCCTGACCTGAGTGTTTATCCTGGCCATAGCGCTGGGACATAACATTCTGGTTCGTTGTCCTGTCATTATGGCAGTTCTCGCATGATAGAGCAGCGGTAGTGCCTGAGGGAAGCCTGTGGCAGTTACTGCATCCATAATCATTGGGATGGGCTACCCAGTACGGGGGCTTAATACGATGACACCATCCGCACTGTGTTGTGGAGGTTATAACCTGTTCATCATGTATCACATATATATCAGTAGTATCAAAATGTTCGGGATGAACGGTTGCGGGATCGAATGTAGAGGGATAGTTATCGCCGGGACCAACATGGCAATTGGCGCAGCCCCATCTGAGAACGCTGAATTCTCCAGCAATCGGATAGCCGGTGATTCTTACCACATATCCACCTTCATCCAGATAATCCGGCAGAGTGAAATCACCTGAATAAGGACCATCACCGCTTAAACTGATCCTACCGATCTCGCTGCCTGTACTGTTGTAGATAACAGCTTCAAGTGAAAGTCCAGAGACATAACGCCCGTTACTATTTAAAATTGCTGCTGATATATTAACCGTACGGAAGTTAACAGGCGAGCCCATCCATCCTGGTGGACTGACCATATATTCTGATGGATTTACCCAGACACCTGGTCTTAGAGTTACAAATGCACTGGCAGGCACTGAATTATTGACAATTCCTGATGACCAGCTCTCAGGCTTATAATAATAGGTGGTATTTGCAGAAAGACCTGATAATCTGATACTCACACTGAACGTATTATTATACCAGTGGCTCCATGTCCCATTTACAAGATTATTAACATCTGTCTCATTCAGACCGTAATATACTCTGCTATTACTGGACTCGTTGGTATCCCAGAAAACAAAAGAGCCGCTTGAAGTAGGATCAGAATTTATTAGATTTAAAATAGAAGCAGGGGTGTAAGGATTTGAAGCAGCATCAGCCCCGATATTGGTAGCTATATTAAAAAAAGGAGAGCCAGCCAGGATCAAGAGTATAACAGTAATGCCGCTAAGAATACGGGCAACAGACTCCTTTTTATTAGAAGCCACAAGTAGATTTACTAAATTCAAGTCAATCCTATCCATTCCAACACCAGAATGGCTTATGTTCTCATATCATAAATATCTGTTGGTACAGATCTGGTATATCTCTTCAGCTTGAATCCATAGAGATAATACAGTAACTTAAGGTAACTGGCATATTCGCTGACACCAAGCTTGCTCTCTCCCCTCTCCCTGAGTTTGAAGGAATACGGAATCTCTTTTACTTTATTATAAAATCCTTTCACCAGTATCTCCAGCAGTATCTTAAAGCCTATGGGATTGAATGAAACATTCTCAATAACCTTTCTTTTTAGAAAAAAGTACCCGCTCAGTGGGTCTTTTACATCTGTTAAAGGCACTGAGAGCGTAATTGCAACCCTTGAAACCAGTAGTCTGAACATACTCCATCCCTCTGTTTTCCCGCCTTCTATATACCTGCATCCAACTGCAATATCGTAGCCATCAGAAATAGCCTGTATGAGATTTATTATATATTCAGGAGGATGCTGCAAATCTGCATCTATTACACCAATTATATCGCCCAGGGATGCATTAAATCCTTCAACCACAGCCGATGATAGGCCCGATTTCTCCTGTCGAACTAAAACCCTGACATTATACTTTTCTGCGAATTCCCTTGCAGTTTCGGCTGTGCCATCAGGGGATGAATCATCTACAACAACAAGCTCATACTTATAGTTCTGGAGAACTTCTGCAACCTGCGGAATTAGTTTTTCTATATTTCCCCGCTCATTATATGTCGGGATGATAACTGAGATATACAGAGCTCTCTGAATCACCTGATTATCTTTTACCATAAGTCATATTATTATCTCTACAATTCCTTATCCTATCCATTTTATATCCGCAATTCCCAAACGGTATTAAATATATCTTCTCTATATGCAACAGTTATATATCTTACTGTGGTTTCAGAGTATATAGAGTTTCCAGGTAGAGTGTAGTTCAGTTGAATAAGAAAGAGCGTTTTCCAGCCCTTTCTCTTCACCGAAGATTCACCAGAGCCTACTACCGCAATTTTTATATAGAATTACAAACAATGAGAATTCCTCGTACAAGCTTAGAATTTGTACATACTATTAAAAATTAGATAAAATCAAACGATAAGATTTTAACGGAGGTTATTTATGGCAGGACAATTAGCAGGACAGCCTATCTTGATTTTAAGAGAAGGCAGTCAGAGAACAAGAGGAAGAGAAGCACAGAGCAACAATATCATGGCTGCAAAAGCAGTCGCAGCCGCTGTAAGAACAACACTTGGACCGAGAGGCATGGATAAGATGCTTGTAGATTCACTCGGGGACATCGTAATCACAAACGACGGTGCCACAATTCTTAAGGAAATGGATATCGAGCACCCTGCAGCCAAGATGATCGTGGAGGTCTCAAAGACCCAGGACGACGAGGTCGGGGACGGAACAACAACAGCAGCAGTTCTTGCAGGTGAATTCTTAAAGAACGCAGAGGAACTTCTGGACCAGAACGTACACCCGACCGTAATCGCCAACGGATACAGGCTTGCATCAATAAAAGCAAAAGAGATCCTTGCGACACTTGCAATGGATGTGCGCCCGGATGACAGGGATTTACTGATTAAAATAGCCTCAACTGCAATAACAGGAAAAGGGGCTGAGTCATCCAAAGAGGCTTTTGCCAGCCTTGCTGTGAACGCAGTACTGGCAGTTGTAAATACCGAGAACGGTAAGAACACTGTTGATGTTGATGACATCAAAGTCGAGAAGAAAGTGGGCGGAAGCGTAGAAGAATCACAATTGATAGAAGGCATGGTAATTGATAAAGAGCGGGTTCATACCAACATGCCTAAGAGAGTAAAGGACGCAAAGATCCTTCTGCTCAATGAAGCCCTTGAGATCAAAAAGACAGAAGTGGATGCTGAGATCTCAATAAAATCACCCGATCAACTCCAGTTGTTCCTTGACCAGGAGGAGCAGATGCTGCACGACATGGTCAACAAGGTCGTCGCAAGCGGTGCAAATGTCGTGTTTGTGCAGAAAGGAATAGATGATATTGCGCAGCACTACCTTGCAAAGGCAGGCACCTATGCTGCAAGGCGTGTCAAGAAGAGCGATATGGAGAAGCTTGCACGCGCAACAGGTGCCAAGATACTCACAAGCCTGAAGGAGATCAATGAATCGGATCTTGGCAGGGCAGGACTGGTTGAGGAGAAAAAGATAGGTGAGGAGGCAATGACGTATGTTACAGAATGCCACAATCCCAAGGCGGTCTCGATCATACTGCGCGGCGGAACTGAGCATGTGGTGGATGAGGCAGAGCGGGCACTGCATGATGCACTGCGTGTAGTCGGGGTTACGATCGAGGATGGAAAGCTTGTTGCAGGCGGAGGTTCACCTGAGATCGAACTGGCACTGAGATTGCGGGAGTATTCAGCAACGTTGACAGGAAGGGAGCAGCTTGCTGTGGGCAAGTTCGCTGAGGCGCTTGAGATCATACCGAGGTCCCTGGCTGAGAATGCAGGTCTTGATCCTATAAATATGATTGTTGATATGAGAAGCCAGCATGAGAGAGGCAATAAGACGGCAGGGCTTAATGTGTTCAAAGGTCAGGTCGTGGATATGCTTGAGGAGGGCGTGGTCGAGCCTCTCAGGGTTAAGATGCAGGCAATAGATTCTGCAACTGAGGCAGCTACCATGATCCTCAGGATCGATGATGTGCTGTCAAGCAGGAGATCAGAAATGCCACCAGGCGGACCAGGAGGCATGGGCGGAATGGGCGGTATGGGCGGCATGGAAGGAATGGAATAGACAAAAAATGGATAAACGTCTATAGTTGCGCCGTTGAAAGGCCACACGTATGCCCAAAGGGCATACGTGTATTCTGCTCAGGGTTTTATTGATGGATATTCTTGATACCTCTACGCATACAAAAGAAGAATCAGTCAGGATTCTCTCAGAAGAACTGGAAAAACATCCCATTTTAATATTGACCGGGCCGCAGGGAGGTGGAAAAACAACCCTGGCTATCCAGATGCTCTCAGAGAATACTGGAGCCATGTTTGAAGGTAGGGCGCGTTCAGCCCAGCCTGTGGTACTTATCAGGAAGGATTTTGTTGAAAAAATGAAAGGGGAGCTTTACGAAAAGAGAAAGCTTCCGATCTTTGAAGACGATGAACCTGTATTTGTCGATGTTTCGATCTACGACCAGGTTAAATTGCTGGTCGAGAGCATATTCGATGTGATGGAGCTTGGAGAGCATGAGTTGATCAGGCAGATATCGTTATTGACCCGAAAATTAGGCACAGTACCAAAAGCAATTGAGCTTACAGCCAGCGATGAGGAACTCGTAAAAAGGAGATTTGCACGCCACCTTGACGCAAAAGAGCGGCTTTCTACCTTACTTGAAAAAGAGAAGAAGTACGGGATAGAATCAAACCTGCTGGGCATTCAGGGAGCAAAGATCACTGATATCTTAAAGCGCGATGGTGTGGCAGATTATTCAGAGGATCAGATCTCAAGGACGATCAGGGATTTTGACAGGATAATCCCCACAAAGGACATGGCTCTGGTTGATTGCTTGAGGATGATGATCGAAATCTCAAACAACGAGAATAAAGAGAGCGGTTTTATTGTACTTCACACGGATGAGGGTGAGAAGATCATAAGCGACCTTGTTGTGGGAAAACATACCAATTCCCTCATCGGTGTCACGCTTCTTGAGATATATGTGGGCTTCAGACAGAACAGGTCTCTTTACCGCGCATACAAGCATGAAAAAGATGGAAAACTTGAGGTTATTCACTCATACACCCCAACACTTCAGGAGATGGAGTTCATGGCAAATCCATGGACCCCGCCGTGTGCTGATAATCCGATAATGTCATCTGCGGATGTTGCAGCAGCAGAGAGGTTTGATATCATGGTGTCTGTGGTTGAAGCTGATGGGACAGTGGAGTCATCGAGTAAGAAGAGGAAAAAAGAGCTTGAAGAGATTGTTTCTGAGCTGATAGAAACAGAAGAGTAAACTACCATGATCACCCCATCGCTCACTACTCTGCTTTTGTTTTCGCCGTGACTGGGGACCTTATTTGTCATACTTTCTCTCTTAAGAAAAACAGGTGTAAAGGTTCTTGCAGCAATTTAGAGTAATGAAGAAAGAGAAACCAGCCCCATTTTCTTCAACTCAGGCTCAGGAAGTGTGTATAAAAAGCACACTTAAACCCTGCCACTATCGAGCCGTTCATGCTCCTCTCTGGATAATTCGCCTGCGAGAACATGCCTGCCAGATAAAGTCCTTTTATACCTGTTACATACGGCAGGATCTTTTTCCCGTATCCTGTCTCATACACAGGCGCAGTATCCATATCACGGCGCAGGCGCCACCATTTCACCTTTTCCCTGAATCCAGGGAAGAGCTTCTCAAGTCCGCCAAGGTATAATTCGATCACCTCTTCATCAGATGATCTCCACAGAACGCTGTCAGGGCTCTGGAAATACGAGGTCGCATACATGAGATGCTCTCCGTAATCCGATGCAGGGATAAAGTTGGTATGCTCTATCACAGCGCCAAAAGGCACATCCTCTTTGATATTGAGCCAGTATATATCATCCATGATCCTTTCTGTCAATCCAAATAGCGCGCATGCTGTACCCTGGTAGCTGATATCCAGATTACATCCCAAAAGCCCTGTATCGATTATTTTTTCCAGAACACGGGGGGCGACTGTTGAAATAACCCTGTCGCACCTGATATACTCCTTATCCACAACAATGCCCTGCACAGAACCATCCGAGACCTCGATCTGCAATACAGTGCCGTTTACTATCTTACCCCCTTTTTTCCTGATGTTATCTGCCATAGCCTCTATAAGTGCATTAAAACCACCGCGCATATAACCCAGCCTTTCACCTTTTGTCCCCCTGTTTGAGCGTATCTGCACACGTCCTAATAGCCATGCTGCTGATACTTTTTCTTTATTGTCCCCGAACTTGCTCTGAAGCAGGGGCTCAAAGAAATTATTATATACCGATTCACCTGCAGTATCGTATATCCACTCCCTTGCTGTTATATTGTCGTAATGAGACCTGTCTTTTATGGCTTTTGCCCTCAGCACGAGCAGTGTCAGCCTGATAACATCCACCAGTGGAAGGGCTCTTAGGATCTCAAAAGGAGTGTTCATCGGATATATCCTGCCGTTAAAGTAGTATCCTGTTGTACCTCTTTGCCACTCAAGCCTGTCCCCAAGACCAAGCTCATATATGAGCGCTATGAGTTCCTTATCGCCTGCAAAGATATGGTGATAGTATTCCTCGATATGATATGTCCCCGTATCCGGGGTCTTTATACTGTAACTTGATGCCATGCCGCCAGGTTCAGGCTCTCTCTCTATGATCACTATTTCGTCACTCTCCACAAGCCTGTATGCAGCAGCAAGCCCTGCCAGTCCTGCGCCAATAATTACTGTTTTCATGATAGAGGGATATAGTTATAAGAAATATAAAAAAGATGGTCTGACATATGCCTTGTCATATGCACTCCCATATGTCTTGTCATATGCACTCCCATATGTCAATTATTCTTAACATTTTTTAAGGTTGTGCTATTATAGTAACTACTACCGCAAGTTAAGAAATATCTCATAAATTCTTTCGGGAATCGGGTGACCAGCAAAAACTCAAAAGATACTGCGGGGATATCATAGAAGACGTAGAAAAGTGGGGATAAGACTTGGATAACAAATCAACATCAGTAAGACTATTATTTACCAGGATAGGTGGAGTTATCGGGATACTGTTACTCATATCTGCCCTGGGGGGATGTATTGACGGTGAAAGTAAGCTGGGTGTAGGGTCTTCTGACCAGAATACCAGCGGGGATAACCTCACCCTGACAGGTAAGGAAAATGAGATGGGCGCAGGACTTCCTGACGGGAATATAAGTGTGAATAGCCTGACTAAGACAAAATCTGCATCCAACAAATCAGAACCAAACCAGATACGTTTAATTCTAAATCAAAAGCAGTTCCAGAAGACTGGCAAGCTCCCGGTCACGGTAAAGATCATCAATCCCAGGATGAACGAGACAGTGCTTACGGCGTTCAGGCCAGAGTTCGGTTCTGAGTGGTATAACAAGGCAAGGGTGACTCGCATCAACAACGGTAGCTGGACCAAGAGCTTCTCCATAAAACCGAAAGGGAATACCAGCTATGTCCACATATTTGTCCAGGTTTCTGAGAATAATACTGTGGTAAAGAGGGCTGCATGGAATGTTACATTTGATACGCCTGTCGGCAGGCCGAACTGACCGGGTTCAAACCCCGGGGGCGTATTTGGCCCGGCAATAGTGCCGGGCACAATAGAATAAAAAGAAACGAGGTGAATACATGAAGAAAGCACTGACACTAATACTGATAGTGTCGATAGCTATAGGACTGATACTTCCAGCAGCAGCTCAACCAACGGCTGATGCAGCTTCTGATGTAGCAGGGACTTCTGACTCTGCAGCCACAGGAGAAGCTGACTCAACAGGCACAGGGACTACTGACTCTGCAGCCACGGGAACTGCTGACTCGGAAGGCACAGGAACTGCTGAGTCTGATGTAGCAGGTACTACTGAGTCTGATGTAGCAGGAACTGCTGATGCAACAGGCACAGGAACTACCGACTCTGAAGCCGCAGGGACAACAGATTCTGATGTAGCAGGTACTACTGAGTCTGATGTAGCGGGAACAGCCGACTCAACAGGCACAGGGACTACTGAGTCTGATGTAGCAGGGACAACAGATTCTGATGTAGCAGGGACTGCTGAATCTGATGTCGCGGGGACAGCTGACTCAACAGGCACAGGGACTACTGAGTCTGATGTAGCAGGGACCGCTGACTCAGCAGGCACAGGTACCACTGACGCTGATGTCTCAGGGACAGCTGACTCAACAGGCACAGGGACTACTGAGTCTGATGTAGCAGGAACTGCTGATGCAACAGGCACAGGGACCACTAACGCTGATGTCACAGGTACCGCTGAGTCGGAAGCCCTGGGGACAACAGACGCTGATGCTGCAGGGGGAACCGCTTCTACAGATATCGCTGTAGACATGGATGGAAACAACATAGCCACCAACTCTGTAGACCAGAGGCAAACAACTGGCGACCAGGAAAATTCTGCAAGGGGATCGGCAGTAGGCGGTAACGCGGTAGCAGGCTCAAGCTCGAACTCAAGGACAGATGCAACGACAAGCTCAGATATAGACTATGACGTTGAGGGCGGCGACGGCGGCGAAGGACTTGGCGGCGACAGCGGCGACAGCACAGCTACTGGTGAAGGCACCGGTACCGGCACAGGCGAAGCCGAGAGCGTTGGCGGAGATGCTGACAGCGTTGGCACTGCAACTGGCGAAGGCGAGAGCGTTGCAACTGGCGAAGGCGACAGTGAAGGCCTTGGCGGCGAAGGAAGCAGCGTTGCTGAAGGCACTGGCGAAGGCGTGAGCGAAGCCACGAGCGGCGAGAGCGTTGGCGGCGAAGGCGGCGAAGCTCGGAGCGATAGCGATGAGTTCGGTGATGCTGATAGCAGAGCTGGTGAAGGCGGAGAGAGCGAAAGCGGCGAGGCCAGGAGCACGGCAGAAGGCCGCGGTGATGTCGAAAGTGTTGGCGAAGGCGGAGAAGCTGAGAGCGCGAGCGAAATCGATGTCGAAAGCGAGGCCACCGGTGAAGGCGATGCCAGCAGCGAAGCCACAGGCGGAGACGCTGACAGCGTTGGCGAAGGCACTGGACAGGGCGATGGAGCAGGAGACAGCACAAGCGGTGACGGCGGCGAAGGCACTGGCGGCGAAAGCACAACCGACGGCAGCGTAGATGCCGTAGTTGAAACCAATGGTGGAGATAGCGGCGACAGCACAGCTACTGCCACTGGCGGAGATCCTAAGGGATTCGACGGCGATGTCACGCAGGTAAATGCCAATGTGCAGATCGCCTGGGCAGAGATCGACAATGATCAGAGACTTGACCAGACAGCAACCATAGACTACTATGGAGACGCTAGCGGCGGAGATATAGATGCAGAGGCAAATCCGACATCTGAAGCATCCAGTGATCCATCAGTTGATGCAGCCTCAGATGCAACATCTGAAGCAACCAGTGATCCATCAGTTGATGCAGCAACAGACACAGCCTCAGACGCAGCAGCAGATACAACATCAGATGCAGCAACAGACACAGCCTCAGACGCAACAGCAGATACAACATCAGATGCAGCAACAGACACAGCCTCAGACGCAACCACAGATGCAACAGGTGATGCAGCGACAGACACAGCCTCAGATATAACCAAGGATATATCCTCAGATGCAGCGACAGATACAACATCAGATGCAACCGCAGATACAACATCGGATGCAGCAACAGATGCAACAGGTGATGCAGCAACAGATACAACATCAGATGCAGCAACAGATACGACATCAGATGCAACCGCAGATACAACATCAGATGCAGCAACAGATGCAACAGGTGATGCAGAGACAGATATAACCTCAGATGCAGCAACAGACACAGCCTCAGATGCAGAGACAGATGTAACCTCAGATGCAGCAGGTGATGCAGCCTCAGATGCAGCCACAGATACAGACTCAGAAGCAACCGCAGACGCAACAGAGGAGACAGATATAGAGACAACAGAGGAAACAACAGAGGAAACAACAGAGATAACAGATATACGAGAGGAGAGAACAGACATAAGACGGTGAGGTAGAAAGCACTGTTGGAGCTCTATGAGCTTCAACAGTGATCTGATCCATAAAGCTACAGCTACAAGGTCTAGAGGAAGGCAAAACCTTCCTCTATTCCCCTTAGCATAGTTACAGTAACCGGGGGTGAGTAGTATAAAGAAAATTCTGGCTGTACTGTCGGTAATCCTGATTCTGGCAATCCCTGTACTTGCAGATATCAATCAAAAAGCAAAGATGACAGGCGATAATGTAATAGAGATCAATGTAAAGCAGACGGCCTGGAACTACGGCAGTGGAGATGTAAACCAGTATATAGACGTTGTTGCAGCAGGAAATTACCAGATGGTATCCCAGGACAGTATAATACTTATCTCTGACTCTGATCACTCAAGTAATATAAGCAATACCATGAACGGGACTAATCTCGTAATACTCAATCTGGACCAGTATACAAAGAACATGGGGTCTGGCAATGTCGCCCAGGGTATTGAAGTTACAATAGAGGATAATATACAGATGCTGGATCAGGATGTCATAGTGGCCATTGCCGGAGAGTAAGGAGTAAGCATGGTGAAATGGGTCTGGCTATTTACAGGTCTATTGGTCATGGGCATGGCGGCTGCTGAGGAAGATATGAGTTCTGCCCAGCTTGCTCAACTGGCGGTGGATATGATGGGGGACTCAGGCCAGGATGCACAGATCTCAGGCTTTGGGATTGCCAATTCAAGCCAGATAGGCTATTCATCAGATGGCAATGTTACCCAGACGATCTTTTATGATAATATCGAGAATGGAAGCGTTATTCAGTGGGGCGAATCTGGAGATATGCCCCGTGAGGAGAGGACTATGTTTATAGATAGTGTGAGAGATCCAGGCCTAACATGGCAGTGGAACAAGGGCAATGTGAACCAGACGATCAATATTACAAACTCCGAGAACCTGTATCTAAGGCAGATCATGGGAGGGTTAAGGAAGATCCTCTTCCCTGATCCTGATAAAGAGATGGCCAGTGACTGGTGGTTCTGCGGTAAGGCGGTAAACGGTACAGGGGGCCTGCCTCTGTGCGCTGAAAAAATAGCCAAGAGGATATTAGAAGGAAAAGCCACTCCGCGGGATTATTATATGCTGCATGTTCTTGAGGAAGATTACAATGTTTTCCCTCCTGAGAATCTTACGCCCCGTGTAATACTGACAAAGTGGAATATAACCAGAGCAGGTGATAACCTCACTATAAAGTTCAGGGCACATAACTTTGGTAAGGAGACCTACAATGCGACCCTTATGATGGACATTATCCCGAAGATTGATATAGAAGGTTTTGATGGAGATGGAAAGACTTTCAGGGCAGAAGATGCGCAGAATTGGGAGATTAAGGTGCCTGATAAGAAGGTCGTTGAGATCGGGAGATACACGGTTCCCAGCATGAAGGAGATAGAGGGAGAAGTAGTAGTACCTCTTGATGGTATGAAAGTAAAGAACATGAAAATGAAGATGATAAGTGGATAGCTGCTTGAATGGGGGAGAAATGGATCTTAAAAATATAATAATCGGACTCGCTGTTCTCTTAATCCTTTTTTTAATTCCTTTTTTAGGAGCAAGTGCCTCTAATGGTTATAGTGTGAGCGGCAATGTATCCAATCCCCGGACAACAACTGGCAACTTCTATATAAACAACACATGGACCAACCCTGAAGATACGTATCTCAGTCACATATGGTTCAGGTATAAGAGTGGTGGTACGCTGCAAAATGTTAGCGCACCTGTTAATTATCTTAACCTTACCTGGCGGCCACATTATAAACAGAATATCAGCGCTCAAACGGTAGATATATATGGGAATGTTAACCCGACAAAAGTCTGGTTCAACGATACGATACCCAATAACCCCATCATAATAACCAACACATCGGATTGGTCAGGCAAAGAAGGACAGACTGTGTATCTAGATTTTGATTACGAGGATGCAGATGACGATACAGGCATATTTACAACAAGTGCAACAAAAGGCACACTGGATAAATGGACAGGAGTTTTCAAATGGACAACACAGAAGGGTGACGAGGGTACATACTACTGGGTATTCAGAGTACGGGACAGGTACGGGTCTGTCTCAGAATACCCAGCAACCATAACAGTCGGAGGAGATCATGCAACATGGGACAATACGACAGGGGATAATACGACAGAGGATAATACGACAGGGGATAATACGACAGAGGATAATGCGACAGAGGATAATACAACAGGGAATAATACGACCTTTGAGCCCGGGGAGCCCAGGAAGCCTGAGAATTTACAGAACAGTACAGGCAATTTCTGGGTAAGTTACACATGGGAAAAAGGAGTGAATACGGATTCGTTTAATGTTAGTTTCAATGATAGGTGGAGTAATGGAAGTTCGGAAACATTTACCAATCATACTGTAGGCCCGCACGGCTGGGGAAATATTACAGTTTATGGATGGAACAGTACTTTTAATGTCTTAGGCCAGGGTATATCCCAGGATACCCGGGTACCTAACAATCCTCCCAACCAATCCATTATAGGGGACAGGGTGGTGTACACAGGTCAGACACTGGATTTGCTCATAAATACAACCGATGCAGATTCAGATCCTATAACCTACGGAACCAATGCAACGAAGGGTAGCCTGAATAGCAGTACCGGGGTCTACAATTGGACCACGGATGAGAGCGATACAGGAGTGTATATGTGGGAATTCAACAGCAGTGACGGTTACGGTGGGATAGCCAGCGAGACCATAAAAGTAACAGTTAATGATCCTCTGGATATTGATCTTAGATTTATCGAGCCGTATGTAATTAATCATAACGGAACATGGGTAAAGACATGGCGTGATGCAGAGGCAGGCCATGCAGGCAAATTTATTGGAATCGACGGCACCTTTAATAATACAGGGAATGATTCGCTTGTTCTTACGGTAACTGAGATCAATGGTAACGAATCGAGGGGACCCTTTACATCAATACTGGAGAAGAACGAGTCCAAGTCCTATATGCAGGCCTTCGGAAGACCGGCATTTCCAATAAATTCCACTGAGATTAAAGATGGGTTCTTTAATTTTACTATAAAAGTAAATGTTAGAGGTCAGCAGAACGGTACCTGGACATCTAACTACACTAATACCACTTCCATCTCACTTCCGATAAACCCCATTCTCAAGATAAAACAAGCAAATACGGATGCGATCGTGGTCAGTGAAGGCAGGACTACCACTGTTACTTATACGCTTGAAGCCAGCAGTGCCATCAATTTAACAAATGTTTCTATTTATGATCCGCTTTATCCAGAGAACCAGGGGTACTTTAATGTCTCAAAACTTGAGGCTAACATACCCAGTAATATAAGCTTTTCTTATCCTGCTACAACCGGTGATTTATCTAAATTCAAATGCGAAGGGTCGTATTCATGTATTATAAATCTGGCAACATTCACAGGTGAAACTGAATCCGGTGTCAAGATCAGTGATACTGATTATATAGAGTTATATGTATGTAAGGATACAGATACAAACTGCTTCCCATCCGGCACTGTCACTGGCAGTGAAAGCGGTGGAAGCGGTGGTAGTAGCGGGAGCGGAGGAGACGGAGGCAGCAGCGGAGGAAGCAGCGGAGGAAGCAGCGGTGGAGGAGGCAGCGGAGGTAGTAGTGGTGGCGGGGGCGGTGGCGGCGGTGGAATGCCGCCCAGTGAGGACTTCAATAACATGGAACGAAGAGAGGTAAGGGAAATGGACATACCCGCCGGATCATCACCAGCATACGTCTTCAATGCGGCAGACCCTGTTATGGTGGTAGCATTTGAGAGCAGTGTGAGCGAGAACGGAGTGCCAGTCGCTGTTGAGGTACTGAGGAACAGATCAAAACACATAGAGGTTGATGCTCCGGGCAAACTCTATAATTACTTCAATATCTTTGTTGGTATGAGCGGTTTTAGCAAGAAGGTGAGTAAAGGTGTTGTGGCTTACCGTGTCAACAACACCTGGCTTGAGGAGAATGACCTGGACCCTGAGGATATAAGCCTGTATAAATGGGAGGGGAAATGGGTGAAAAAGAGTACTGAGATCGTTGAGAGCAAGCAAAATTATACCTATTATGCAGGCCTGGTCGGGAATTTCAGCAGTTTTGCCATAGCAGGTATTAAAAAACAGGAGGTAACTGTACAGGATGTAGCTTCTGGATCTATGCCAGAGATCTCCGTACCTTCAGATGAATCAACAGAGAACATCACACAAACATCAGATGATCCAGATCCCCAGGATGTTAAACCGATTAGAAGAAACTTGCAGTTGATAGTAGCTTTTATTCTCTTTTTTGGGATAATAGGAATAATCTATTACCTTAAAATGCTGCGATCAGGTTCTTAAACGATCAAAACAATTTTTGAACAAAATAAACCGTAGATAAACGAAGAAAACTCAAGAACTATTCTAGAGTAGATGTCAGTGATATGTGTATTTGAATTATGCTGTTGTTATGTGCTTCTGTCATCTAGTATCTTTTCTTAATGGTTTATAAAGTATCGGGTAATACTAGGTTATTGATGTGTGACTAAAAATCCTTGACAGATTTATAAATATCTTAAAAGACTGTTTATAAACTAATGGATTTGAAAACAAAAAGATGGTTGTGGGCATCGTAAAAAGGGAGGAAAAAATTTGGACTGTAGGTCAACTATAAAAGGATTAACATCCGTTTCCATGTTCTGGAGAATCCTGGGAATGCTGATCCTCGTACTGGCGCTGGGGGGATGCATAGATCGGGAAAGTGAGCCTGGAAATGAGCTTACAGATGAAAATCTCCCTGACCAGAATATCAGCGATAACAACATGACCCTGGCGCTGGCTTCCTCCAGTATAAGCGAGCAAGATATAGACATGGCAAGTTCGCCAAACCAGATACTTCTGATCCTCAGGAACAATGAATTCAATAGAACCGGCAGGCTGACGATCACGTTAAAGATCATAAATCCCAGGCTGAATGATACCGTGCTTACGATATTCAAGCCTGATCTGGGGCGGGAGTGGTACAATCAGACCAATATAACGTACATTGCCGATGGTAACTGGACTCAGAATTTCTCCCTGACGCCAAAGGGAAACGTCAGCTATGTCATGATGCTCGTCCAGATCTCTGAGAACGATACTGTGGTAAAGAGGGCTGCATGGAACGTTACATTTGATACGCCTGTCGGCAGGCCGGAGTGACCGGGTTCAAACCCCGGGGGCGTAAGTGGCCCGGTTGGCCAGCAGTCCCTGCTGGAGAGCCGGGCAGAGATATATAAGAGGTGTAAAATATGAAGAAAATATTAGTACTGTTACTGTTGGTATCAACAGTAATAGGGATGGCTGTCCCTGCGATGGCTAATCCAACGAACAAGAAGGCAATCGATATAGATATAAGTGGCTTTAACGCTGCCACAAGCACTACAACGCAGAAACTGATCAATGAAGGTGACCTGACAAATGTGCTTACTAGCAAAGCCGGTGATGCAACAGCGGTATCCATAGCAGCGAATGATAATGATGCAAAGAGCGGTGATGCTACCAATAAGTGCCCGGCTACTGCTGAGGCTGGAGATGCTGAGGCTGAAGATCACAGTAAAGCTTCAAATACTGCCAAGGCTAAATCCAAGTGCGATGCTGATAGTAAGGCAGATAATTTCGCCTGGGCTGACTCCAAGGCTATTGCCAATGGCGGAGATTCCAATGTAAAGGATGTCAAACAAGATAATGCTGTTGTTCAGAAAGCCTTTGCAAAAACTGATATCAACCAGAAACTTATTCAGACTGTCAAGATAGATGAGTTCCAGAAGATAGACATCGATGACTCCATATTATTTGAGAACAACGAAGTTGATGGAATCGCGGTTGTAGCAGGCGACGACGCATTTGAAGATAAGAACAAGCTCTCGGCTTAAAACCTGATAGGGGATTTAGGGGAGATAAAACTATCCTCTAATCCATTTTTTATATTTTTTTAGTTAAATTATTTAAATTGGAGGTGAGTGAGATGAAGAAAATATTGATGATGCTGGCAGTAATTCTGATCTTAATGGTTCCCGCAGTGGCGGATATCAACCAGAACGCAAATCTAAGAGGTGAGAACATGGTGCTGGTCAGGGTAGACCAGGTAGCATGGAACTACGGCAGCGGTGATATAAACCAGGATATAGGCATTCATGTAACAGGGAATTACCAGATGATCGACCAGGACAGCAAGCTGGTGCTCATGAATAGTTCGCTTGTTTTAGATCCAGATTATGCAGCTGATATAAACAATACGATTAAAGGACTTAATCGTATCGTGATCGACCTTGACCAGTATGGAAATAACTCGGGCTCTGGCAGCATTGCCCAGGGTATTGAAGTTCTGGTGGATGATAATGTGCAGATCCTGGACCAGGATATCATAGTGCTTATCGGCTGAGTGGTGAGCATAATGAGATGGATTTATCTGCTGTCAGCATGTCTGATGGTATTAGCAGCCGGAACAGCGGCGGCTGAGGAGAACATGAGTTCAGCCCAGCTCGTT
The DNA here is from genome assembly GCA_020724545.1 of Candidatus Methanoperedens nitratireducens. Classification (GTDB taxonomy): domain Archaea; phylum Halobacteriota; class Methanosarcinia; order Methanosarcinales; family Methanoperedenaceae; genus Methanoperedens; species Methanoperedens nitroreducens_B. The sequence goes on along the minus strand of DYGR01000006.1, from coordinate 24,893 downwards.
CAGTTTGCGGTAGACATAATGGGGGATTCCAGTCAGGATGCTCTGGTGTCGGGTTTTGATACTGCTGAATCAAGACAGATAGGCTATTCATCAGACGGGAGCGTTACCCAGACGGTCTCTTATGATAATATCAGGAATGGAAGCATCATCCAATGGGGTGAATCCGGTGATATGCCCTATGAGGAGAGGACCCTTAATCTGGACAGTATCGGTGATTCAGGTTTCATATGGCAGTGGAACAAGGGCGATGTGAACCAGACGATCAATATCAGAAACTCAGAGAACCTGTATCTGAAGCAGATTGTTGGAGGATTAAAGAAAATCCTATTCCCTGATCCCAAGGCGAATCAAGAAGATCAAATGGGCACATGGACGTTCTGCGGAAAAGCGACTGATGGCAAAGGTGGATTGCCCCTTTGCGCTGAAAAAATCGCCAAGAGAATATTCAATGGAAGTGCAACTGACCGCGATTATTATATGCTGGATTATCTTGAGTCGGAATACAATGTTTTCCCTCCTGAGAACCTCACACCACATATTACTCTTACAAAATGGAACATAACAAGGGTGAACGACAGCCTGAAAATAAAGTTCTACGCTCATAACTTCGGTAAACAGACCTATAATGCTACACTTATGCTGGATCTGACGCCGAGAATTAATATCCCGGATATCGATGGAAGTGTTGAGAGAATCAATACTGAAGGGGTTCAATTCAAATTGATGGAAGAAAATTTCAATAGTGAAATCAAAATACCAGAGAAGCAGAGCATTGAGATTGGTAGCTACACTGTTCCCAGAATGCGTGGATTCGAGGGAGAGGTAGAAGTGCCCTTAAACGGCATGAAAATAAAGGGTCTGGAAATGAGGATGATAAGCGATTGAACGAATAGGTTTTCCAAGACCTCTTTCGCCTGTAGGGTGACGCTATCTGTGGAGAAATTGTCATGAAAAATATCCTTATCATACTTCTGGTCTCTTCAATCTTTTTATTTTCTTCAGGGGCAAGAGCCGATGCTCCAGTACTGGAACCCATAGGCAATAAGACCGTAAATGAAGGAGAGCTCCTGCAGTTCACCATCAATGCTACAGGTGAGAACCTGACGTATTCTGCAGGCAATTTACCAGCAGGGGCAAGCTTTGACCCTGATACCCATGTATTTACCTGGACACCAGATTTTACCCAGGCCGGGACATACCGGGTTAATTTTACGGTGACCGATCCTGATGGTCTTGCTGACAGCGAGGAGATTACCATCACTGTAAATAATGTGAACCGTGCTCCCTCATCTCCAGCAAGAATAGCTCCTGTAAACTGGCAGAATCTATCGGATGGAAACATCAGGCTTACCTGGAAGAGCAGTACTGATGAAGATGGAGATAATCTTACCTACGACTGGCAGTTAAGCAATCAGTCAGGTTTTCCCAATATCCTGAGATCCGGAAATACTGCTGATCTCTTCTCAGATCTATCTTTATCTCCGGGTACATATTACTGGAGGGTGAGGGCTAATGATTCCCTGGCCATATCGAACTGGAGCAACCAGTCAAAAACACCCGATTTCCAGATAGTACCAGTCCCGAGTATAGATAATGTTAAGGCATTTATAATAACTAACAGCACCATAAAAGTAGAGTGGACTACAGATCAAAGCTATAGCTCTAACAGGGTACTGTACGGCTATCATCCGGACCTGGAGGATGGTAACTGGAGTTCATGGAATAATAATACTGATAATCCCACTATCGTAATAGATGGGTTAACAGGTCAATCAATATATTATCAGGTGTTCAGCTTCAACGCCAGCAACTCCTCGGCGTATAGCAATTCAAGTATTAATAATATCTTTTACCCTCTTGAGCTTGATATAAGATTCATTGAGCCGACTGTGATAGATGATGCTGGAACGTGGGTTGAGAGGTGGGTTGATGCCAGGGTTGGCCACACAGGGAAATTCATCGGGTACAGCAGTACCTTTAAGAACATGGGTGCGGACTCGCTGGTTCTTACAGTGACTGAGATCTATAATAATAGATCCCACGATGATCAATCCTTTAAAGTAACTTTATCAAAAAATGAGTCTAAGTTGTGCCAGGATAATGTCACAGGATGCAGATTGGCCTTTTACATAGAGCCTGATGGAGTGAATTATATCCAGAGTAAAGAGGGATTTTTCAATCTCACCCTGAAAATAGATGTTACAGGCAAGAGTGGTTCCTGGGCATTTAACTACACTAATATCACTACCATCTCGCTTCCAATACTTCCCATTTTCAGAATAAAACAGGCCAGCGGAGGCGCGGCAGTAGTTATTGAGGGCCGTACAACCTCCATTACCTATACCCTTGAAGCCAACAGTACTGTCAATCTGACAAATGTTTCAATCTATGATCCCATATACTCACTGGTTTCAGGAAAAGAGAAGTATTCTATTGAGAAACTTGAGGCAAACAAGCCCCAGAACATAAGCTATACTTATCCTGTTACGATAAATGACCTATCTAAATTTAAGTGTGAAGAGACCGAAAGAGGGTACCCATGTATTATAAATATAGCAAACTTCTCAGGCACAACCGAGTCCGGGGATATGATTTACGATACTGATTACGTGAAGATCTGTGTGAATAAGTGCTACGAAGGCACTGTTCCCAGTAATGAAGGTAGCAACTCAGGTGCCAGAGGAGGTAGCAGCGGCAGCAGTAGCGGCAGTGGCGGCGGTGGAATGCCGCCCAGTGAGGACTTCAAAAATATAGAGCAGAGGGAGGTAAGGGAAATGGACATACTTGCCAGATCATTATCAGCTTATGTCTTCCGTAGTGCAGATCCTGTTATGGTGGTGAGTTTTGAGAGCAGTGTGAGCGAGAATGGAGTGCCGGTCGCTGTTGAGGTACTGAAGAACAGATCAAAAAAGATAGAGGTTGATGCTCCGGGCAAATTCTATAAATACTTCAATATCTTCGCCGGCATGAGCGGCTTTAGCAGGAAGATAGGCAATGGGGTCGTGGTTTATCGGATCAACAACACCTGGCTTGATGAGAATGATCTCGATCCAGGGGATATAGGCCTGTATAAATGGGAAGGAAGCTGGGTAGAGAAGAAAACTGAGATTGTTGAGAGAAAGCAAGACTATACCTATTATGCCAGCCTGGTCGGGAACTTCAGCAGTTTTGCCATAGCAGGGGTTAAAAAACAAGAGGTAGACTCTGGATCTCTACAAAACATCTCCATGCCTTCAGATGAATCGGCAAATAACACAAGCAACACAAGCCAGATGTCAGCAGATTTAAATCTCTCAAGTGTTGAGCCGCCTGGTAATGCTTTAAAGCTGCCTGCGGCTTTTATCTTAATGCTTGGAATTATTGGTGCGATTATTTATCTTAAAATGAACCATAGGATATCAAACGAGAATGGAGGGAGAAAATGAGACTAATTTCAGTAGTAATTGTAATAATCCTGCTGACTCAGGTTGGTGCTGCCAGAGAAAATTCCCTCTGGACAAGCCCTGAAGATTTTCTGTATCCTTTAAAGATATGGATGGAAAAGTTCAGCCTGAATTTTGTGTTTAGCCAGACAGAGAAAGCCCAGAAGATGCTTGATATGGCAGAGAAACGGCTAGATGAGGCCGAAAAAGTAGAGAACAACTCAAGAGCCTTTGAAAGGGCTATGAAAGAATACACTGGTCATCTGGAAGACCTTGAGGATATTATAGAAAAGGATGTTCATAATAACACTGAGAATATTCGGGCCAGTATAAAGGAAAAAATAGAGGAACATAAAAACAGAACAAAGGCATTAAAAAGTACGGGAAAGATCAGCATCGTTCAGCAGAGCATTATTGAGGCGAGCAGTTCCTCAGGCGGGAGCAGGGTTAAAGTCAGCGTTGTTAACGGGGATGTCTCTGTGCACACTGAAGGCGGCAATGCGACAGTTACAAGAGATGGGAGCAATGTGACCGTTGTTTCTGTGACCAATAATTCAAGGCAGATGGTAGTTGTCAGATCCTCCCAGAATTCATCATCTTCAGTGGTGCAATCAAGTTCAGTGGTACAATCGAGTTCCCCGGAAGATGAGTCTGAACTGGATGATGATCCTGAAGATTGGGAGTCTTAAGTGATGATTTAGGACGTTGGGGTCAAGGGGTAGAGAATCCCCGCGACTTCAGTCGTGGGATGAATCGTACCCCTTGAGATTATGATGCCTATCCCCAAAAAACGATTGCTGAGGTCGCATTCAAGGGATAGGCAAAGGATATGTAGTATTAAAAGAATATAGAGTTTGCTGAGGTTGCATGAAAAAAGCCTATACTTTCAGGATATATCCGAATAAGAAACAGGAGGCTAAGCTCAATAAAACACTTAACACATGCAGACACCTCTATAACGATGCTCTTGCCCAAAGAAGGAGGCAAGCAGAACTTAACAGGTTAAAGCGGGAATTTGATGTTTTTCCTTGGGGAAAGCCTGAATGGATAGATTACTACAGCCAGAAACGAGAACTGACCGCTACAAAAACAGATATTCAGAAAGAAGTACACTCTCAGGTACTCCAGGATGTGGTCAAAAGAATAGATAGAAGCTTTCAAAATTTCTATAACGGTTTCGGGTATCCAAGGTTCAAAGGAAGGAACAGGTACAATACGTTCACGTATCCTCAAAGCGGTTTTGAGATCAGCGGTAACAATTTGTGGCTATCAAAAATAGGAACGGTACGAATATTCCAGCACAGAGATATAGAAGGCAAGATCAAAACCTGCACTATCAAGAAAGATGTTGATCAATGGTATGCAATACTGACCCTTTTGCTGATAACTTCTGAAAGAGAACTACCAGCCGCAAGGCTCTGTGCTTCTAAATAATAATCCAGTGCGCGCTTCTTCTCACCTTTAAGAGCAAAAATATTACCAAGGTTCATCAAAGTTCGGGCTGTTTCTATTCTGCTTCCCATTTCCCTGAAAATCTCTAATGCCCTACTGATATATTCCAGAGCTTTATCAAGTTCTCCTTTATCTCTATAGACAAGTCCAATGTTTGCGAGATGTGCTGCAATTCCTTCTTTTCTACCTAACTCCTCATCTAATTTTAGTGCCTTCTCATGGTATTCTAAAGCTTTATTAAGTTCTCCTTTGATTTTATATATACGGCCTATATTTCCAAGACCTGCTGCAATTCCCTTCTTTATCCCTAGCTCCTCATCTAATTTTAGTGCCTTCTCATAGTATTCTAAAGCTTTATCAAGTTCTCCTTTATCTTGGTAGGCAAGTCCTATGTTTCCAAGATCTTTTGCAATTCCTTCTTTTCTACCTAACTCCTCATCTAGTTTTAGTGCCTTCTCATGGTACTCTAAAGCATTATCAAGTTCTCCTTTAACTTCATAGATAATTCCCATGTTTCCAAGCTGTACTGCAATTCCTTCTTTTCTCCCTAACTCCTCATTCAATTTTAATGCCTTCTCATAGTATTCTAAAGCCGTATCAAGTTCCCCCAAATTATAAAAAATTAAACCCAATTCGCCCAAAATCTTGCTCTTTTCTTCCTTATCTTTGACTTTTTCAAGAAGATATTCATTTATCCTCTTTCTTCTTAACAACTCCTCTTTATCTTTATAAGTGAGAGGCGTAGTTAAAGCCCCCAGCGCCTCAAATGTCAAACTTTTTTCAGCTTCTCTAAACTCATAATAATTCCCTCTATATCGCCAGAAATCAGGCGCCTTTCTTATCACGTTCTCTGAAAACGCCTGATTATAGAACACGATATTGGGAATCTTAGCCTCATAAAACAGTTCCCTGAAGTTATTTAACGTATTGAGTAGATCATCAGTCGCTTCTTCAGGCATAACCCATATTAAAACCTCGGCGCTATCGAACGCTTTACTTTTCAATATAGAGATAATTTCATCACCGTTTTTTACATCAATCACTTTTGTTGAGAATCTAATCCTCAAAGCATGGATGATCCTATCCCTATAAAGCGGAGAATTTACAACGCACAGTATCAGGTTCCCTCTACCTCTTGATATCTCAAGTTCCGCTATTATTGTGTCTATATCTTCAATATCTTCTAGGATGGTTTTTTCCATTTCTCCACCAGTGGCTGAAGCAGCAGGTTAATATCGCACCACCTTCCCTCTTTATCCTCATACTCCACAGCAGTTAAGCTAAAAAGCAGCTCTCGGGTTATGGAATCGCTTATATTCTCATCACGCGCCTCCTTTTTCTGGGAGATCTCTAAAAGTCTCTTCTTATGTGCCTCGGTAAGTGTTCGATCAAATGTCCTCCTCAGTTTCTCCAGCACTTCTTTTATCTCTTCTTTTGTTATCTTCCCATTCTCTTTCCTGTATGCTTTTATAGCAGCATCCCTCATAACAGCAATGAACTCAGAGGTTTTTCCAGTTGATAATATGGCTTCACTCAAAGCATCTTCTTCTATCAAACCCAGATCCATTCTTCTCCCCACCAATTGCCTGTAGAAATTTAAGTTCTCTTCATTTATTCTCTTTCCATCTCGACTTTTCAGTGGAAGCTGGGGAAGGATAACATCATCATCAAAATCATGCCTGACATTCTCGTAATAGGGATTGAAAGCCAGTGGTATTGGGAATGTATATACGATAAAACAGTTCGGCTGAATCAGCAGTCTATAGTTTTTATAGAAAAAGTCCTCAGCCTGCTGCCCTCGGGTAAGCTTATCAAGATCATCAACAATTACAACAATTCTCTTTTTTGCCTTTGTTTCAATCTCCCTTATAAGCCAGTTAAGCTTTTGTATCAGATCACTTATCTTTGTTTCAAGTTCTTTTCGTATATACTCTCTTGTTTTCGCTTCCCTTCCTAATTTCAGTATTATGAGATTTGAGAACGATATTCCGGTTTTGCTATAACTCGTGATATCCTGCTCTGAGACTTTTGTGATGTTCATCATGAAATCCCTGAAATCATCTCTGATATCCCTCTCAATCCCGACAGCTTTCTCGGCTGTATCATAGACTTTTAAAGCCATCGAAGCAAAAAAATCTCTGAAATCAAAGTCGCTAACATTCAGTTCATTAATCGAATACCTGACAATAATGAATCTATCTTTATCGATCAATCGAGATAATCGATTCAATTCAGTGCTTTTGCCAGAACCCCTGAAACCAAGGAAAAGGTATTTCTCAGAATTTATTGAGTTCTCTATCCTGTCTTTAAGTTCCTCTATAGGAGATGGCGCGCCCTCCGGTCTTTCAACATAGAACTCCTTAAATTCTTCATCGGTCTTAAGTGGTTCTACAACGAAGTTGTTATACGCTTCAATCAGACTTCTCGCTTTTGGCATTTGGATCTAATTCTAATCTGTTCTATAATCTATTTATCTCTTCACTAATGCCTGTTGCAAGACGTGGTTAAAAAATCATCATTTCTCTATTATCGTCTCCTCGATCTTGATCCCGAAATGCCTGGCTGATGCCTCATAATACACCAGCACCTCATCGCCTTCCTTGAGCGCGGTCACAGGCATTGGTCTTCCGTTATTCCCCACAAGTTTTATGGTCTCTGCGTTCTGCAGCAATGTCTTGATAATGGCTCCTTCTACCTCTGCTTCAACAAGCATCAATGGGCGGCGCTCGATCTTGACCCTTCCGACAATTGCAGGTCTTGTCTCTCCCTCTGAGTTGATTATCAGGACCTCATCGCCAGATACAATCTCAGAGAGGTAGCGCGTCTTCTCCCCGATCCTGATATAGGCATGAACTGCCCCTGCATTCACCCTGAACGGGCGTGCGGCCACATACGGGCTCTCCTCTGATTCTGAATGCACAAGGAACAATCCATTGCTCTGTGAGCCTATCAGCATTCCCTCCCCGGGGATCATCATGGATGCCGTATCTACGCATACCCTGTCTCCCATGCCAACAGGCTTTACCTTTATCACCCTGGCTTTTATTAGCGGTATTCTTTCCATTCCCGATCTATCACGTATGGATATAACGTTCTTTATCTCCGATAGATTGTCGGTATCAAGAAGCACACCGTCTGAGCCGTGCTCCAGTGTCTCAAGCGCAAGTTTTGCTTCCTCTGAGTCCTGAACACCTGCTATAATCCCGACATTGAGTTGCTGAAGACCTGCTATCAGGTTCTCAAGCGGAATGACCTTCCAGTCAGTGCCTACAGTGATCAGGTAATCGCATGTTTTGCCAAGCTCAAGTGCAAACTGCTCGTATCTCTTATTCCTGATGATAACATACCCTGCAACAGTCTTACCCTCTCTTGACAGGCGTATTGCCTCTGATATATCAGCAGAATCTGCAAAATCCTCTGGTAGCTCTCTTGTTCCATCCCCTTCGCTGCCGCACCCGACCACTATGATATCAGCTTCACCACCTGGTGCAGCAACCCTGATATTGCCAAGCTCTCTTGCTCTTGAGATATCCTCAGAATTCAAAAGAATGCAGTCAGCGCCTGATTCAAGTCCGGTTGTGATGCGAGGCTTATTCTCTTCCCAGGTTATGCCGTCTGCTTTTATCCAGACGGTTTTATCTTTTTTCACCGAAGCGCCTCCATTGCCTCACCCACGCTCTTGCCTCTATGGACTATGAGTGTCAGGGCGCGCGTCATGGCAGTGGGATTATCATGCTGGAATACATTCCTTCCGATTGCCACACCCCGGCCTCCTGCATCCACTGCAGCGCGAACCATTGAGAGGAATTCCTCATCTGTACTGGTCTTTGGGCCGCCTGCCATCACCACAGGCACAGGACAGCCCTCTACAACTGCCCTGAACGAGTCGATATCGCCTGTGAAGTTGGTCTTTATGATATCTGCGCCCAGCTCTGCACCTACGCGCGCAACATGGGCGACAAGCTGTGGGTCGTTTGAGTTCTTGATATTCTTCCCGCGCGGGTACATCATCGCAATCAGGGGCATTCCCCAGTCATCGCACTGCTCTGCTGTAGAGCCCAGTTTTTTTAATTGATCTGATTCAGTCTCAGAGCCGATGTTGATATGCACGCTCACAGCATCTGCCCCCATCTTTATAGCCTCTTCTACTGTGCAGACCTGCACTTTATCGTTGGGGTCAGGCCCAAGTGAAGTGGATGCGCTCATGTGTATGATAAGCCCGATATCACGTCCATATCCGCGATGACCGTGTTTTGCCATACCCTTTTGCATAAGAACCGCATTCGCTCCACCCTCTGCCACCCTGTTCACCATATCTGTAAGATCGACTATACCTCTTATAGGCCCCATGGATATTCCGTGATCTACAGGGATTATAACCATGTTCCTGCTCACCCTATCCATTATCCGTTCAAGTCGTATTTTTTTACCAAGTTCTGACAATCAAATCACCTTAGCTATTAACCATGTTAGTCTGTAACACAGTTACACGGCAATCTCGATATATATAATTAACGCATATCAAATGAGTTTCTTGACTTTTTCTGCAGCTTTTTTGAGCTCATTCAGGATCAAACCAATATAGCCCTCTCTCCCTACCAGTACCACGATTAATGCATGCTGACCTGCAGCGCATATTATGAGATGCTTGTCCTCAGTTTCGACTATAATGGATCTTGGTATCTGCTCGCTAAGTCGTCTTGTTGTTGATTCAGCCGACATATATAGGGTTGCTGTTAATGCCGCAAAAGCTTCGCTATTAAGCCCACCCTCGGCCTCTTTAGAAACCATCAGCAATCCCTGTCTTGAAACGATTGCAGAAAGTTCAATACCGCCGACTGCTTCCAGATTATCAAGAATCTTCTTAAGGGATCTTGCAATTGTTTCCATTCTATACCAGATCAGACAAACATGCCTTCAGGATGAGGTTTTTGTTTTTCTGCAGGGGCTTTTAATTTTTTAATCGCGCTCATGAAATCATCCATTCCAATACTGTAGCGTTCTTCCCTTACAGCAAACATCCCGGCTTCCATAGCAACCGCCCTGAGATCAGAGCCGTTCGATCCCTCTGTAAGCGATGCGAGTTTATTAATATCAATATCGTCTGAGAGCTTCATTCTTCTGGAATGGATCTTAAGAATAATTGCGCGTGCTTCCGTATCCGGCATCGGGATGGGGATGAATCTATCAAACCGTCCTTGCCGCAGAAGAGCAGGATCAAGGATATCAGGCCTGTTTGTTGCTGCGATGATTCTGACGTTCCCGCGGGCATTAAAACCATCCATCTCAGAGAGGAGCTGCATCAGTGTGCGCTGGACTTCCCTGTCCCCCGATGTTGCGGTATCAAGACGTTTTGCCCCGATGGAATCGATCTCATCAATAAATATAATACTCGGGGCTTTTTCTTTTGCCATTTTGAATAAATCCCGTACAAGACGGGCCCCCTCACCGATATATTTCTGGACGAGCTCAGAACCCACTATCCTTATGAATGTGGCTTTTGTCTGGCTTGCCACGGCTTTGGCCAGTAGCGTCTTCCCTGTTCCTGGTGCACCATACATTAATACACCTTTTGGCGGCTCTATTCCAATGCGCTCAAAGATCTCTGGCCTGGTAAGCGGCATCTCCACAGTCTCCCGCACCTCACGGATCTGTTCATCCAGACCGCCAATATCTGAATATGATACATCAGGTGATTCTATAACCTCCATTCCGTTCACAAAAGGATCACGTGAGGAAGGTAGAATACCTGTTACCGCAAGAGTCTGATAATTTAAAGAGACCCGCATCCCGGGTACTATTTCTGAACTGTTTATAAACTGGGATGCTCCCACTACAAACTGGGGACCAGTGCTGCTTCTGATGATGACCTTACCGTTCTCCAGTACATCCACGACATTCCCCACGATCATCGGCGGTGTTTTTAGCCGCTCAAGTTCACTTTTTAACTGTCTTAGCTCCCTTTCGTATTTGAGTTTCTGGTTCTCCGTAAAACGTCTCTCTATTTCGATCTTATTAGCCTGTTCCTTCAGAACATTGTTCCTTTCTTCAAGTATCTTGATCCTATCCATTAAATAGCGAGAAAAATCGTCACTTCCTATTCCAATCTGGCTTTCCCTATTCTCCTGAGTTTCAGACATTTACTATCGAATGATATTTAAGCGTGGACGGTATATAGAGTTTTCGTCAAAGATGCAATGCGAAATATGCGGAAGCGATATAAAAGGAAGCCCAATACGAGTAACCGTAGAGGGAACTGTACTGGATGTATGCGGAAAATGCGCACGCTATGGAAAATCCTCGGATAAGTGGACTCCTGTATCCAGAAAGATCTCACCCACCGAGAAGGTAGTTATTACCCGCAGGCCAAGAAGAGATGTTTTCGATAAGATTCAGGATGAGATTATCCCTGATTATGCCCAGATCATCAAAAAAACAAGGGAGTCACAGGGATTGACTATTGAAGAGCTTGCCTCCAGGATTATGGAGAAATCCACTCTTCTTAGAAAGATTGAGCGTGAGGAACTTATACCTGAGGATGCAATAAGGAGAAAGCTTGAGATAGCTTTAAATATAAAATTGACCGAGAGAGTTTCCTCTCAGGACCAGCGTGGAGGCGGGTTCATCAGGGGAACCACACTCGGGGATGTGGCCATTATAAAGAAAAAGGCGAAATAGTGTTATGACCAAGTTGATGCTATACAATAAGTCTTCTCTCAAATTCGTTAGGAGATAAACCGTTTAATGCTTCTTTAAATATAACGACAACATATTCTAGTTTTATGAGCATTATGTTTGAACCAGAGTTCAAGAATTGTCCATTATGTGGAGATGGGCTTGTAAAAAAATATAACACTAATGAAAAATTAAAACAAATTGAACTGAGGGAAACGTACAGAGTACGGTTGAGAGTTAATCAAACCGGTTGTGGATGAATTGCTCTTTAGTGCGATTTGTAAAGATTTTTAAAGAAACCTATAAAGGGGTTAAATCGAATCTAACGCTTATGAACTTCCAGATTCTTGACGCAGATTACACATACAGCAGCGACAGGCCAGTGGTAAGGCTCTATGGGAGAGATGAATCTGGGAACAGCGTCTGCTGCCTGGTGCCTGGTTTTGAGCCGTATTTTTATGTAAAGGCAGGGCCTGAGAGCAAAGAGATCTTAAAGAAAGGGTTCAGGGAGCATATAAAAGATATCGAGGTAGTTTCGCGGTTTGAACCTATCGGGTATTTTAAAAACCCGATCACCATGCTTAAGATCATTCTTTACGACCCCAAAGGCGTGCCTGTTATCCGCGATGATGTCAGGGAGATGGTGGATGAGATATACGAATCAGATATACTGTTTCGGAACAGGTACCTCCTAGATAACGGGCTTGGGGGAATGGGCTGGGCCAGGGCAGAGCCGGTCCAGGACTCAACTGAGACACATGTTATCAGCGATATCAGAATAACAGCACGAAAAGTAGAGCCCCTTGATATCCTGTTAAATGCGCCTCTTCGGCATCTTGCCTTTGATATCGAGTGCCTTCCCCTAAACGGCGCCATGCCTGTGCCCGATACATCGCCCATTATTCTGATAAGTCTTGCTTTTGCTCCTGATTTTAAAGATAAAAAGACCCTCGTCCTTGTAGGGAAACATACGGATATGGAAGGGAACATCGAGAGCTGCGGCAGCGAAGAGGCAATGCTGAGGCGGTTCTTTGAGATTATAAGGGAGTACGACCCAGATATTCTGGTGGGCTATAACTCAAACAGTTTTGATATTCCTTATATTGTGGACAGGATAAAGGCCCTTAATAAGAGAGGGGCCAGGATAGATCCAGTTATGGGCAGGGATGGGAAACCTGTTTATTACAGGAAAATGGGCAACGTAACGCGAATAAGCGCGGTCGGACGTGTGGTCGTAGATGCGCTCCCTCTGGTGCGCAGAGGATTCAGCCTGAAGCAGTACACGCTTAAAAACGCAGCCAAGGAACTGCTTGGTGTAGAGAAGCTTGATATCCCATTCCTTGAGATGGAAACATACTGGAAAGATAATGGGGAGAAACTTACAAAATTCATAGAGTATGCAAGGCGAGATGCAGAACTGGCGCTGGGGTTTGTTCTTAAACTCAGGCTTATTGATAAGTACATCGCTCTTGCCAGGACAAGCGGTACCCTGCTTCAGGATATCCTTGACGGCGGCCAGACCCAGATGGTCGAGAACCTCCTTCTTCGTGAGTACAGAAGACACGAGCGGGTGATGTCTGCAAAGCCTTCAGAAGAGACGTCTGATGAGCGGTTTGATGAAGGTGAGGAACTCGCAGGTGGTGAGGTGCTTGAGCCTAAAAAGGGGCTTCTTGAGAATATCGTGATACTCGATTACAAATCACTCTACCCGACTATCATGATGGCCCATAACCTGTGCTATACAACGGTTGTGGTAAAGGACAGGCCAGATGATGTAATAAAAACCCCCTCAGGCGGTACTTTTGCCTCTCATAATGTTGTAAAAGGCATAGTGCCCTCCATACTTGAGGAACTCCTTGACCGCAGGCAGGCAACACGAGAAAAAATGAAGACCGCGGATGAGGAAGAATACAGGGTGCTTGATGCTACACAGCTTGCACTCAAAATTCTCCTCAATAGTTTCTACGGCTATTCAGGATATGCAAGAGCGCGGCTCTATAGCTTAACCCTTGCCAGCGCTGTCACAAGTTTCGGACGCCAGAATATCCTGCGTACAAAGACCCTTATCGAGGATGAGATAAAGGAAATAATACTAAAGGATGGGGAGGCATTCACAAAAGATGAGGCAAAAGAGGGAAGGATCATTAGTCTATCAGTAGTATACGGCGATACTGACAGCGTTTTTGTGAATCTCCTTGGTGAGGGGATCACTCATGATGATGCTGAGCTTATCGGGCGCAAGATTGCTAAAACCGTAACTTCTTCACTTGAGAGGCCGATGGAACTTGTTTTTGACTCATTTGCCAGACGCGCCATATTCATAGCTAAAAAGCGGTACGCAGTCCTGCTGTGTGAAAAATCTCCCCAGGGAACGAAGGAGAAGATTAAAGTCAAGGGCATGGAGACCGTTCGGCGCGACTGGTGCGAGCTTACTACGAAGACTGTAGAGCGGGTTCTTGAGCTTGTACTGAAAGAGGGGAAGGTAGATGATGCGATCGAGCTTGTAAAGAATACCATAGACAGCATCAGGGAAGTAGATGCCAGGAAGAACCCCGAGTTATTTGATGAACTGATCTTAACAAGGCAATATACAAAAAAAGTAGAGAACTACAAGAGCAGGCAGCCGCATATAACGGTCGTGGAAAAATTAAAAAGCCGCGGGATAGTCCCTAACGTGGGGGATAGGATACCTTTTATCATCCTTGCAGGGAACGGTCTGTTCGTGGAGCGGGCAGAGGACCCTGAGTATGCAAGGGAGAAAAATCTACCTCTGGATGTTGATTATTATATCAATAAACAGATACTTCCGCCTGTTGAGCGCATCCTGGCAGATCTGGGGGAGCATGGGGAAAAGTTAAGAATGATGAGGGAAAAAAAGACTCAAAAAGGGCAGCGCTCATTATTTGATTTTTAGAAAAAAAGGAGAGAGAAGATTGAAGATACATCCAAGATGTGCACCGTGTTTATTATCAAGAGTCCAGTTTGAGGCAGAGCTATCAACAAAAGATCTATCTTTGCAAAATAAGGCTGTGCTTGCAGGGATTGAGGTGCTCAGAAAATACCTGGTTGATGGTACACCTGCAACGCATCTTTCCACGAAGATTCATCGGGAAGCATACAGGGTCCTGGGCGATATCGACCCATATAGAGCGAAGAAGCAGCAGAGCAATGAGGCTGCAAAAAAGCTTTTGCCCCTTGCAAGGGATTTTGTATCCGAGAAGGATTCATTCAGGCGCGCTGTGCTTGTATCGATCGCGGGCAATTCATTTGATTTCGGGGTGCTGGGATTTGATGCAGATAAAGAAATAGCAAAAGAAACGATAATGAAACAATTCCAGCACGGGCTTGATGTGGATGATTCAGACAGGATTAAGGCGCTGCTTGAGAACGTGGTGTACCTTGCTGATAACTGCGGTGAGATCATATTTGATACACTGCTGTTTGAGGAGATACGAAAGCCTGGAGGTAGAATCACCCTGGTGGTCAGGGGCGCGCCCATACTCAATGATGTCACCATGCAAGAGGTAAAAGAGCTTGGTCTTGATAAAAAGGTGGACAGGGTGCTCACGACAGGCTCAAATGCCATAGGGTTATGCCTTAAGGAAGCTCCTCCTGAGCTTGTTGAGGCGCTCGGGAGCGCATCGCTAATAATCAGCAAGGGCATGGCGAATTACGAGACCATGTCTGAATATAATTTCAGGCCCATAGCATATCTTCTGAAGACCAAATGCGAATCTGTGGCAGAGGCGATGGGGCTTAAGAAGAACATGAATGTGGCCAGGGTGGAGGAATAAGTTGAGACCTCTCCCTTCTTTCGGCGGGAGATTCCAGTGTTCATATAACCTCTCCATGGCTCTCATCTTCATTGATATTATCTCGGATTACATCATCCATGGCCTCAGTTATAGCCGCGACTGGTTTAACGGACGATCCACTCTTTCTCTGGTTTCCATACAGACCAAAGCTAGCAGGAACTTTCCCGCTACTTGCAGATTGAATAACCCTTGATACCGCCTCGCTCAGGACTGGTTCCAGACCTGGCCAAAGTTGTTTCGCTCTGGCTATATCAAGGGTGCTTGTTTCTGTATCAACACATTTGCACAGATATGCTGAGTATAAGTCTCTTTGCATCTTTATACCGCAGCATATATGCCACCTCTGGCTTAACGGTTTTTTAACTGCATTACCGCAGATATGGCATACCTGAGATAGTTTTGTTGTGTTCGTAGGGAATTTTATCAGGTAGCCTCCAGCATTCTCAGCTTTTCGTTTGAGGCTACTCATGAACATTGATGGTGCTCTTACCTGAATTGATTTTCCAAAAATCTTCTGCCATGCTATATAAGGAATTATTTCTGTTTTTATCCTCGTTCCTATGGCTATGATATTGTTGATATCGTTTCCGTGAAGGGATTTCCTGTGGGCAGCAAGCTTTCTATCCAGTTCTGCAACTTCGCTGCTTGTTTTCTTATAACGGTTGGATTTCTTCCATTTCTTCTTACCCTTCTTGACAGTACCGTTCTCGTTATAATTCTCTGGGTTGTTGGCCCTTCTCTGCCTGTCCTGTTTCCTTTGCAGCTTTCGTTTCTCTTTCTGTTTAGGAACAAGATCGCTGCAAAACTGTTTTAGCTCGGCTTTTGTATCTCCCACTATAGCTATAGTACTGGGGCCTACATCTAATCCGATTTCCTCTGTACCGATCTTATTTTCAGGGTTCTGGTAGGGAGTTCCTTCAAGGATGAGCTGTACGTAGAACCTGTTCTTTGAATTGATCTTTCTTCTGACGATACGGCAATACTTGATTTCGTGATTCAGACCGTATGAGATTAATTCGTTCGTATCATCGATTATGCAGGGTATCTCAAGACCTGCCCAGTACAAGGTATTGTCCCTGAAGATCAATCCTGTTTCGTTGTTTTTGCCTTCAAGCGTATCGAACTGGTTCTTACCTTTGAACCTGACGTTCTTTGCTTTCCTGAATGCTTTTTTCTGGACTGCTTTGAAGGCTCTTGTGGCTAGTTTCTGAGCTATATGGATATTGATATGATCCTGAATCCAGCCATGTCTTATTCCAGCAGCGTAATGATGAATATCATATTCGGTGAACTCGTATTTCCTGTTCAGGCTTTTGAACGCTTCGGTTTTTTCTTTTCCTTTTGGAAGTATTCTTATTTCTTGAAACTCTTTTGACTGCCTCAATAGATCAAGACGCTTCCTGCTTTCCCCAAGACACGCATTGTATAACTGCCTTCCTGCATCCAGACGGACCAGTATCGTGGATTCCTGTACAGGAGTTGTTTTTAATGGTAGTTCTAATATAAATGATGGAGTTGTAGTTTTCATAACGGTATTTCTTGGACAATAACTATTATTATCTTGAATACGTATATATGTGTAGGTGGCTGATTAACTGTTACTTCTTGGACGGTTGTAGCTTTTTTCTTCAGCTACCATTCTTGTTATGCTTTCCATAGTTCTTATTCCAAGGGGTTCGCTATCTCCTTTCTTTCGGCAGGAGCTTGCGCTCACCCCTTGACCCCACGTTCTGTCAGCCCGAGGGCCGCTCTGCTTTAGATGCGAGGGATGGGATTTGAACCCACGAACTCCTGCGAGAATAGGCCCTGAACCTATCGCCTTTGACCGGACTTGGCAACCCTCGCAAAATATATGCTGAATTGTTATCGCCTATTTATGTTACAACACTATAAGGCTTATGGCATGCTACTATGAATTGGTATGATGGACAGGTTGGGAGGGGGAGTTAAGCTATTTAAAAAAGAATGGCCTGCCCATCGGTTCGGAGTTAACATAACCATTGTATTTAAAATTAACGAAATTTTTCCACTCCCCTCTCGATCCCTCTCAATCAAGCTCAAACTCTTCCAGGTATCTTCCTAAGAATCGCTCTCCTCTGTATCCACTTCTCTTTGCGAGCTTCTCAAGTGCCGAATAGATCCCGCTGCTGTACTGTGCCGCTCTTTTTTCCTTCAAGACAAGCTCATCAGGAAGGAGCTTCCCGGCAGACAATCTGAGTATGTATTTCCTCTGATTATTATGTATTTTAAGCTCCGGGGCAATCGCCAGGGCCAGTTCCACAACTTCCCTGTCAAGGTACGGCACCCGAAGCTCAACTGCATTTGCCATAGTAGCGGCATCATCCCTCTCAAGGTTATTCTCTGCTATTTTATAAAGGTCGCACCTTAGCGCCTTTTCAAGTTCATCAGGGCTCATGGATTCATATCGTTTATACCCGGCAAACAGCTCATCCGCACCCTGGCCTGAGAGCATAACACGAATGCCGTTATCATGTGCGTCTTTTGATGCGAAGAACAGCGGCATGGCAATACTTATTTTTAGTGGATCTGCCGACTCAACCGCTCTTATTACATAAGGGATCGCAGACTCTACCTCTTCTATCGTGAGTTCATGCAGGTGCAGTTTATCCTCAGAGCCAAGGAGCTGTGCTGCTTTTTTTGCCTGTTGTATATCGTGCGAGCCTGCCACTCCCACTGAATACAATTCTGCCTCAGGACACAGTGCAGCAATAAGAGAGCTATCAAGGCCGCCTGAGAATGCGATCGCAGATGATGTGTAGCTGCGCTTTTTCACCGCCCGCTCTATTGTATGGAATAGTTTTTCTGATGCTATGTTCTCATCAGTAATCCGCTCACCCGGTACGAATCCGGTCACTTTTTTCTCGATGAGCTTGCCGCTGCTGTAAGAGAGCAGGTGTCCTGGCCTGAGTGTATGAATCTCTCTCATTCCGATTGCAGATAATGCTTTTTTCTCTGAGGCAAAGGCAAATAATGCTCCAGTGCTGCCATAATAAAGCGGCTTCACGCCCACAGGGTCGCGCACAAGCTGTAGTCTATCATCAGATACACAGGCGAATGCGTAGTCACCATCCAGTTCTTCGATTGCAGCCTCCACGCCAGTCGATTCGATTAAGTTAAAAAGCGTCTCAGTATCTGAGTCTGTTATCATGCCAAGCTTTTCTGCTATCTCTGTGAAATTATAGATCTCCCCGTTATATGTGAGCGCGCCCTTGTTGTGGATTGGCTGGCCTCTGCTACCTGTAATTTTGAGCAGGACGTTGCCGATTGTTATATCGTCAAAAGAATATGTACCGCAGCCGTCTGGTCCCCTGTGCTTTATTGCTTCTAGCATTTTCCTGGTCAATACTCCTGAGTCATATCCTGCCGCGCCTGCTATGCCGCACATGGTGGCTCTAATTTTCACTGGCACTAACAGTGACTGTGAGCACGCTGGGTACTGTCCTTAAACTGGGCCTTGTCAGAGCTAAACGGTAATTACCTGTTGTAGTGAAAGTATAGTTTGCTCTAGAAGTTAGGGTAATATTGCCTATTTTATTATCTAATTCAACAAGAGTGTATATTTCGTCCTCTCGATTGAGCCAGACGATCTCATCACCTGCGTTTATCTGTACCTGATTAACACCGAATTTATCGGGAGAAACTATTCTAACTTCTGTGTATGCTCCGGTTGGAGTGGCTACCACAACTGGTTCAGGTGTGGGAGTTGGAGTGGGAGCAGGCGTTAGTGTTGGGGTTATAACTGGAGTTATGGTTAGTGCAGGTGTTGGTGTTGAAGCAGGAGTCGGGGTAGGTGTGAATTCCCTGGGCTCACCTGAGTGAAGTGTTATCTGAAATGCCTTTGCATCTACCTTCTGGCCATTGACTGATAAGATGATCGTGATCTCATATGTGCCTGCAAGCCCTCTTCCCTGCATCTCCTTCTGTGTCCGGAAGACAGCACTTATCGGTTTAGCGGTGCCAGGCTGGATCTCCTCATTGAAGTCCATTGTAAAAGTCCTTGTTTTCTCCTCATCATTCATGATCTTTAAGTAAAGATTTGTAAGGAAACTCTCCAGTGATTTTACTTTAGCTTTTATCTCGATAGTCTCGCTATTAATTACTTCTGTACCTGTATTTACTATAATAAGTTCTGCAGTGATTGTTTCACCTGCTATCATATAATCCCTGTCAAATTTCACATCAGCGATCCGTCCATCAAGGTCGGAATTCGCACGTTCGAATTTTTGTACTTCCATCAGAGCGTTATCGGTCGAGGAATCAGAGCCTATACAGCCTGATAGGGCTGTAATTAAAATTAATAAGATAAGAGGAGTTTTATACATCAGGTCACCTGTACTATGTACGGTAATCATTGCTTAAAATACTTATTGTCGTATGGTAACAATTATTATGATATAGTTATAGAAATAAGAGTTATATATTTTAATAGTTAATATGCTGCCGGGTTAAAGGTACGTTTTCCAAAATTACTCTTTCATATTTCTTAAATAAATCACTGTTGGGAAGACTTTATAAATGAATAAGCCGTAACACGGGGGCGAAAGGAAGTATATTGATGGAATTCCACAGACCCAGAGGTACGCGTGATTTCCTGCCTGATGAGATGGCAAAGCGAAGGTATGCTGAGAACAGGTTACGTGAGGTTGCCGTACGATGGGGATACGGGGAGATAAAGACACCTACCTTTGAGCACATCGAGCTTTTTACAATAAAATCTGGTGAGGGAATCCTGGGTGAGATCTATAACTTCAAAGATAAGGGAGGCCGTGAGATCACGCTGCGCCCTGAGCTCACAGCACCGGTCATAAGGATGTACATTGAAGAGCTTCAGAGGTCTCCAAAACCCCTGAAATTCTATTATTTTGATAATTGTTTCAGGTACGAGCGCCCCCAGAAAGGGCGCTTTCGTGAATTTTTCCAGTTCGGTGTTGAGATCATAGGAAGCGCCCGTCCTGAATCAGATGCCGAGGTTATCGCACTGTCGGTTAAGATGCTAAACAGCATTGGTGTCAGGGGGGACCTGCATGTCGGGCATCTCGGGATCGTGCGCGCCCTGCTGAAGGATATCCCATCCGGGCATCAGAGCAAGATCATGCGGCTGGTGGATAAAAAGGATGATAAAGGACTTGAGGATTTTCTTGATGAGATCAGAGCGCCTGATGAAGTGAAGGGCAAGCTGTTCCGCCTGATCGGGCTCAGGGGCATCAATGCAATGCCAGAGGCGCGGGAGCTGGTGGGGGATATCGAGGTAATTTCACAATTCGAGACCCTGCTTTCGCTTCTGGATGTTTACGGGCTTGAATACCAGGTGGATCTTGGGATCGCAAGGGGTCTTGACTATTATACAGGCATGGTGTTTGAGATATACTGTGAGGGCCTTGGAGCGCAGAACCAGGTATGCGGCGGAGGCTCATACCGACTTGCCCAGTTGTTCGGAGGAGAGGATACGCCCTCAACAGGCTATGCTATAGGGTTTGACAGGATCATGGAGATATGCGAGGTAAAACCCGCCGATACAAAGCGCATTGCGGTAATCTCTTTTGAGGACACACGCAAAGAGGCGATTGTCATCGCAAAGAGGCTCAGGGAGCATGTGGCGACGTATGTTGATGTGATGGGGCGGAAGTTCAAAGACCAGATGTCGTATGCCAATACAATAGGTGCCAGCCATGTTGTGATCGTGGGAAGGAATGAGCTTGATGCTGGAAAGGTTGCACTTAAGGATATGAAGACCGGGGAGCAGGTGCTGCTTACTGTAGAGGAAGTGGCGTGGAGATTGAGCGGATAATGATGCAGCTTCTTGTCGCACCGGACCGAGCATTTTAAATAAACATCCAGACTGCGATTGCTCCTGCGATCGCTATACATAACAGGATTCCGGCATCGATCCATTTCCTGTTTATCCTGGTTACCTTAGTCTTGATCTCATTTTGTTGCATGTAAGTGTCGGCGTGGCTCATGATATACCCCTTGACCTTGTTTATATCAATCAGCTTAAATCCGGTGGTAACATAGGCCGACCACGAATAGTAGGAATAGGCATAGATGAACATAAAAAAGAACAGAATGCCTATCATATTATTTGGTCCCAGGGTAGAATCCAGGATAATGCCAAGAAAAGGTACTGTCATAATAGGGATAAGCGCCCATACCCATGCCGTCTTGTTATCAAATAGATTGTACTCCGAGGTGAATAATGCCCACCATAATAAATAGATCACCATAATGAAGTAATGAACAATGCCCAGCGGGTACTCAGATACATAGACCAGTGCAGAGAAGGTAAAGACTATAAGGATAAGAGCTTTAGATATGAATTTAAAAGATGCACCAGGGAATATGTATACCGAGGAGGCATCCATGTCCTGCATTCTGGTTATGTAATCAAGAGAGGTATCAATTTTACGGTTGGTCCTCATGACCTCCAATTCCATTGCATTGAGGCGCCCGATGGTATCTGTAAGCATGTTGGTAAGAGGTTTAACCTTATAGTCCCATTCTTTGTCCAGTTTATCTTTAGCGATTTTCTCCATGAGCACATATCGAATCCCGATCCACGCTGTCAGGTAGGAGAATCCCATTATAACAAGATCTATTAA
Organism: Candidatus Methanoperedens nitratireducens; assembly: GCA_020724545.1. Taxonomy (GTDB): domain Archaea; phylum Halobacteriota; class Methanosarcinia; order Methanosarcinales; family Methanoperedenaceae; genus Methanoperedens; species Methanoperedens nitroreducens_B. Next base: position 2,909 of record DYGR01000006.1, on the reverse strand, counting down.
AGTACCTGTCAGGTTATCGAGAATAAAGGCATCGATTACCAGAGATACGGTTGCGAATAATCCAACTACCATACCCAGCAGGATAGCACTGAAAGCTGCAATTTTTTCTTTCATTTTATCACCTATTCACTGTAAACCCTCTGGTAGTCCAGGTAAAGCCTGCCCTGCTGTGCTGTGTTCGCATTCAGGTCTAGATAGCGAACAAGCACATAGTAACTATTTATACTTCCCGCACTGCCCGCAAGGATTCTATATGGGATTAACTCTTCGGGAAACAGAGTGATGTTGCGGTAGGACGGCGAAGTGTCATTCAGGATTGTCCTGCTGTTCCATGCGGATCCGTTCCAGATCTGCAGTACGAAGTCATCATCCAGGACATTGTATCTTAACTGGAGTATGTGGGTACTGGCATCGGGTATATCTGTGATATTTGTAGTTATGTTAAGGCTGTAGGCTGGTGGAACGGGTGTGAAGCCGTGGATGCGCTGGTAGTCTATGTACAGATTCCCCTGCGTAATTCCTGCCGGGGTCTGATCGACATATCTGATGCGCGGGTTTCCATTATTGTATTCCTGATCGCTTAATGAGATATTGAATACAGTCCAGGCGATTGAATCCAGGCTGCCCCTGTTGTTCCATGCCGTGCCGTTGAAGACATATAGATCATAGCCTTTCTCGCCTGTATCCCGGCTGTAGTTTATCTCAAGGTAGTAGTTTTCATCTGCAGGAACAGAGGCTGTATCTGTGGTTATATCCAGCCTGTAGGATGTGTAATTAAGCGTAAGGGTCGGATTATCCCATCCCACTTCCACAGCAGATGCGCTTTCTTGTGTTTTTAGAACTGCCACAAGCCTCAAGCTGTAATTCCCGCTCTGGGTAAAATCATCAACTGAAACAGTTGTGTTTGATTTTGTCGACCATGCGGCAGTCGAGCTGAATGGAGTTGTGGGATATATCTGAGCCGTGGAGCCATCTGGCTTGACAAGGATAGCATAATAACTGCCTGTATCTGCAGATTTATCATAGGTTGCAACTTTCCAGTCAAAATCAAGGCGTGCTGATGCAGGTGTTCCATTTGTCCATGTGAAGTTAGGAGATGTCCAGGTCGTTGTTGCGGTATAGACGCCACCTTTACTGCTCACCAGGCTTGAATTGATACTCCCCGGGGGGTTTCCATCTGCTGGATTAAAGCTCATTGTCACTGTAGCACTACTATCTGGTGCGGTATAGCTTGATGTCCATAATTCATTGGTTGTATCAAACGTCCACCTGTGCTGTGCGGATGAAGTAACTGCCCCTTCAGTCAGCGTGGCAAAAGCACCATCCCCTGCACTCTGCATACCTGCAAAGTTCGTAACTGTACCATTTGAAGCAGTGTAACCTGTCACATAGGTATAATTGTCTCTACTTCCTCCTCCAGATGGCGATTCTGAGAACATGGCAGAAGCCCCTCCGTCGCTGTCGCTCTGGGCACTGCTAAAGTCCGTGACCGTGCCTGTGATATCCAGGAAGCCAGACACATAGGTGTACGCTGATGCGGTAGTTGCTGTATTGTTTATCCAGGTCATGTTCATATTTCCATATATATCCACTGTGCGTGTCGATATTGTATGTGTCGAGCTGGGTTTGAAGTAGGTTGCATTGTAGTGCTGCACTCCCTTTGTTACATTGCTCTTGAAAGTGCCATCGATGTACACCTCTACATGGTTAAGGTCAGCATCTGCCGGGTCTGTCCATGTCCAGTTTATATACAGGGGTGCAGAGGCAGCGGCAATGCTGTCAATACTTGCCGGCGGAGTGGTATCGTAGATCGTTCTGTTCGCATTCACGATATCTGTGCCGCTGATTGTAATTTCTAAATAGCCAGTGTCAAATCCGGCTTTAGAATAGCTGAAATTATAGGTACCATTGAGCAGACCGGTTATCAAGTAATAACCAGATGCTGTTGTAATGCTCTGGCTGCTGCCGTTCTGTACCAGAACACCTCCCAGTCCTGAGCCATAATTATCGAATACATAGCCGCTCACATTATACGCAGGCTGCTCGATAACACTCCAGATCCAGGTTCTGGATACTGAGTCATAGCTATCACTGGCAATAGCTGTAACGTTGTATGTACCAATGCTTGCTGTAGAATCGGCATAGCTTGCTGAAGTAACGCTTGTATTGGTCTGAACCTGAGCACCGTTCATGTACCATGATACATTAGCAGTTCTATTCAGGGTTATGCTGAAGCTCTGCGCTTCGCCCTGTGTAGTTGTAGGATCTGATGATGGCAGGGATGAAGTAATAGATAACTGTATGTCGTTTACTGTTACGGTTATTGTTTCACTCGCAACTCCACCGTAGCCATCGCTTGAATTGAAATACCATATATAAACTCCCGCATCTCCATAGTCTGGTGTCCAGGAGAACTCACCTGTAGCCGTGTTGAAGCTCCCTTTTGTGGCATTAGTACCATGGGTTACAGCATCATTATCAGCATCTGTTGCTGTTACTGTGAAGGTCAGCAGTTGCCCTTCATCTACAGCTTTGTTTCCGATCTGTGATTGTGCTGGGGCATTGTTGGGTATAGTGGCATTGAACCACACTTTCATCTGATTAACGTTACCAGAAGTATCCACAGTCTGTGCGCTGATATTCTGGGTATAATGTGGTGACCAGGTGAGATTCAGGTAGTTAGTAGGCTTACTGACGTTCTGCAGAGTAGTGCCATTGCTGTACCTGAACCATACATAACTGAAATCAGCATCTACCGGATTGATCCATGTATTATTTATATAGAAGTTACCTGTCATCATGGCAGGACTAGATACTGAAGCAGGCGGAGTAGTATCTGCGGCTTGAGCGGTCCTAACACTTAAAATTGATGAGTTTTGTCCCCAGTTGTTATATGAATCGTTAGCTCT
>DYGR01000052.1 GCA_020724545.1 Candidatus Methanoperedens nitratireducens | reverse complement strand
ACTGATGTTGTCTTCGCAGGGAGCATTACCACTAAATTTGGAGAGGATACGATTTGGCGAATAACCAGACAGATGCCAGTGAAAAAAGATCAGCAGCTATCCGACAGCTTTTTGTGAATGGCAAAATGCCGAACGATCTTGCAGAGGCAATCAATCATGCCTATGCCGATTTAATACAGATAGTGGGCGACTTGCCACTCGCTGTACGCTCATCAGCAACGGCCGAAGATCTACCCGGAGCAAGTTTTGCAGGGCAACAGGATACTTATCTCAATGTACATGGCAAGTCGGCATTACTGGATGCCGTGCAACGGTGCTGGTCAAGCTTGTGGACGGCTCGTGCATTGGACTATCGGACACGACAAAAAATTGATTCCTCCGCTGTAAGCCTGGCAGTTGTGGTTCAAGTAATGGTGCCTGCAGAAGCGTCAGGTATCATGTTTACTGCGAACCCGATCAGTGGGGCGCGCGATGAGATTGTGTTGGATGCGACTTGGGGTTTAGGTGAGGCCATTGTCGGCGGATTGGTAACGCCGGATCATATAGTGGCTGATAAAATTACCGGTGCAATCAAACAAATGACGATTGCCGACAAAACGGTAATGACTCAGCCGACGGCCACAGGCACGGAAGAACGCCCAGTAGAAGAGAGCAAGCGCCGTGCTCAGGTACTGACAGTGGCGCAAGTGACCGAATTGGCAAAAATTGGCGCACAAATTGAAAAGTACTATGGCGAGCCGCAGGATATCGAGTGGTGTTTGGCAAAAGGCAAGTTTTACATTGTTCAGGCGCGTCCGATCACTACCATGCCACCCGAACCGGTGAAATGGGAAAGTCCAATAGCGAATGCTAAGTGGATCAAGGACTTGCAGGCCGCTGAATGGACCACCGAACCGCTTTCACCGCTCGGCGCCACAACAACCTTTGATGCCATGATCACAGCCCGCCAACGCAAATTCCCTTTGCAGAAATATCCCTGGCATGCGCTGATTAACGGCTGGCTCTATATCCGCGCTGATTATAGTGTACCTTTGATACCCGTTCTTGTGGAATTTATACTTCGTTACCTGCGTTGCATGCATAACGGTCACCGGCGTGTCCTGCGCGTCTGGGCCGGGCAGATTGCCATGCTGGATTCATTGGAACATGTCGAACTGGTGAAGTTGTCAAATAACGAATTGCAGACTCATGCCGACCGATTGCTTGGAGTATTGGGATGGTGGTGGTGGGAAGTTTCGTTGTATGCTGCGGTAGCACTTTTAGGTGAGCAGTTCATCACAAAGCTGAAAGTCCCCAATCTGGCTGACCCTGCAGTTCTCTTTCGCGGCAACGACAGCCTATTGCTTGAGGCCGAACGAGCCTTGCGACAGGCCGCAAAGTCCGGGGATACTGAAGCATATTTGGCAAAGTTCGGACATTTTGTAGAAAGCGCCGACCCTATCCACCTTACGCTTCGCGAATCTCCCGACCTCCTCAAACAGCATATGGTGGTAGTAGAGCAAAGCGAGATTACACCTGATGAACGGTTGGCGAATATTCAACGTGAACGCACGGAGGTGGAGAACCTCGTGCGTGCATTACACGGACTTCGTGGCGTCCTGGCGCGCTGGATGCTCAACGCCGGACAAAGTCATGCCGCTCACACTGATGACGCTGTGTTCCACTTTCAGAGAGTTCTGGCGCTTTTGCGCGCGACATTCCTTGAAGTTGGTCGGCGGATGAGAAGTGGGGGAACTTTAGAAAAAGTGGATGATGTTTTCTATTTAGAGCATGGGGAGTTATGGCAAACTCGCCCTGATTTTAAAGAGCTCGTGACCAAGCGTCGTCTGCTCCGCGAGAGTCAAAAGCGGCTCGCGCCGCCTCCCTATATCCCCCCGCTCTCCGATCCAGCCTGGGGAAGCGACCGGTCGTGGAAGCTTTTATCATCAAGCTTGAGCGAAACGGTTCTCAAGCGCGGCGTTCAAGAGCACAATGGACGAAAGATTATCGTAGGCACGCCTGGCAGTCCCGGCCGAGCGCGTGGAATCGCGCGTGTGATCACCGGACCGGAAGACTTTCAGCGTTTTCAGCCGGGTGATGTGCTCGTCGCCCATACGACAACGCCAATCTGGACACCGCTCTTCAATATTGCGAGCGCTGCGGTTACCGAGGTTGGCGGCCCTTTCTCCCATGCGGCCATTGTGGCCCGAGAATTTGGCATTCCACTGGTGAACGGCGCGATTGATGCAGTGCGAGAAATACCAGATGGCACGCCCATCGTTGTAGATGGTTCGGCAGGGGTTGTAGAAATGTGATCCAATACATTTTATCCGATAAATTTTATGGACAATATACAAAATAAGAAACTCGCTCTAATATGGTCGCTCACTCAAATGGTCCTTACCACCGGGATGATTTTAACCTTAAAATTTATTTTCAATATGGGAGTTGATCCGCTTAATTTTTCTTATCAAATTTTGATAGTCGCGGCTTTGTTTCTATTTGTTTATGGATTCTATAAAGAGCCGGAACAGATTGTTCATCTTTCAATTAAGATAATTTCAATAGTGGCCCTGATAGGCGTCATCGGTGGCAGTCTGGTTTACGCTCTTGGTGGGTTGGGATTGAAATATTCATCGGCTATAAACTACAGTTTTTTGGTACAAACGAACGTAGTTTTTACGGCAATTTTAGCTTTCTTTTTCCTGAAAGAAAACTTAAAACCAACAAAGGTCGCGTTGATTGTTATTTTGCTTGTTGGTGTTTATCTCATTGTCACAAATGGCAATCTTTTTGTTCCAAATAAAGGGGACCTTTTGATTTTGTTGGCAGCTCTCGCGTATGCCATAGCAAACATCCTCGCAAAAATCACATTAACAAAAATCACATTAAGAAATGTGCCAGTAGTGACTTTTACGGCGTATAGACTTTTATTTGGCGGATTATCATTAGCTTTATTTTTGATTTTGATCGGCAGGTTTTCTACTGAAATAAGCTGGCTTTGGAGTATCGGTGTTGGAGCCATGATTGCCATTGGTACTTTGGCGATTCACAAAGTTCTTGTGTATGCGACCGCTTCCTATATGAGCATGATGGCAACAATAACCCCACTTCTTACAACGGTTGTCGCATGGATTTTGCTCGGAGAAACAATGAGTGCCACGCAACTTGTTGGCGGAGGGCTCATTATTCTTGCTGGATTTTTTATTATTAATAAAAACTATATTTAGGTTTCATGGAAAGCCTTTAAAATACTTATGCCGTTGTTATACGACACTATAGGACATCTTTTCAATTCTTTTCTTTATCATATACATCTGCACTCTCTTGGCTTTCGCCAGGTTCAAAACCCTTTCAAGTCCCGCCTTCTCAAGAGGTTCTACCATGATATATCCTCTATCGTTAAAAATACCATGTCGATGTTATCGCTGAGAGCTTTCATGATGTACCTGCCAAGGCTGAGAAGACCATACAGACATTAAAACTTTTGCTTTAAGAAAATGGGGGTACCTATGTATCTACAATCCTTGCACTGATCTAAGATGGGTATGTGGATAATCAAAAAATCATAAGTAATGCTATTAAATATCTTATAGAATCAAAGCAAAACCAACTTAATGAAAGAGATACTTTTAAGATCTAAAAAAAAATAGGTCGTGGGTACGAACCACTGAAAATGCCAGAGAAAAAACGATGCATCAGCTCCAATATGGACAAAATTAGTACTGTGCCGTTAGCATGTGATTTTCAATGGTCTGATACCACGACCAAAAAATAGAACAAAGTGGAATCGAAACACTGGCTTAAATTATAAAGGTAAAAATGAAAGTAAAGATAAATTATGACTACAGCCAGCAGGCATTGCTGAGAATGGAGGATGAGGTAGAAGTAGCAGAAAATATCACGCTTGGAGAACTTCTTGCCCAGATTGATGCAAGAATAATAGAAATTGGAGAGGAGAAAAATATCGATGTATCCGGCATTTGCATGTTAAGAAACGAAAAGCTGGGCTGCATCGTAAAGATCAATAAAAAACCGCATGAGAATTTATTGAAGTATAAGCTTCAGAACGGGGACGAGATCGATATCGTATCTGGATTCTGCGGAGGATAAGCATGACTGATAGATGCATATACTGCGGCATGGAAATTGAAGATAAAGGTATAGTGAGAAAAATCGATGGAGAAGAAATTAAGTTTTGCAGCCAGCACTGTGCAGTCATGTTTGAAGGGCTTGAGAAAAAGGGAAGGATGAAAGCTGCTATCATGGGTGAGCGGGCTGAAATAATAACCAGGCTGGAAGAAGAAAGAGGGACTAAAGTCATAACATTGATTCACAGAAGGGAGCCGTGGGAGGATAAAGACGAGAGGTACATCTCCATTGAGGATACAGAGCATGTCTTGATGAGGATAAGACAGATGCCCGGAGACAAAGACGTTGATTTGATCCTGCACACTCCCGGCGGACTCGTGCTGGCTGCTGAGATGATAGCCATGGCTGTGAAAAACCATCCTGCAAAGGTCTCTGTTATTGTTCCCTTTTACGCAATGTCAGGTGGCACGCTCATTGCTCTTGCAGCGGATGAGATTATTATGGAGAAGGACAGCGTTCTCGGACCTGTTGATCCGCAGTTAGGAGGTGTGCCAGCAGGCGCCTTAATCTCATTGCTTGGGAAAAAGCCACCGGAGAGCATCTCGGATGACAATATCATGCTTTCAGAAGAAGCCAGGAAAGGCATAGTGAGAGTACAGAAACTGGTAGAGTGGCTGCTGAGAGATAAGATGGAAAAAGAGAAAGCAAAAAAACTGGCTGAATTTTTAACAGGAGGGTATACGACACACGATACGCCCATAGTTTTCGAGGTTGCAAAGGGATTTGATTTGAACGTCAAGCAGGGTATTCCTGAGAGAGTATACGAGCTATTCAGGACATTTGAATTCGGCGCATGCTCCAGGCCGCAGTATGCGAGATATTAACTTCAGGCCTGCAGCAACAATAAAGTGCCTCTTTATAAGATTAAACGAACTTTATGCCAGGGTCAGATAGACCATTTCTGATAGCCATATTTATCAGAAACGGTGTCAGGGATTCAATCATGCGGGATTCACTTAAAGGACCACCATCCAGCGGTCTTACGCTATGTATCTCCCGCGTCAGGTTCATTACCACCTGCTTCGCATCCGTATCATCGCTGCAGATTACAACGTCGCCTTCTATCTCTAAATCAAGGTTGCATAACTTTCGATAGGATAGGTTATGGTAGGCTGATACCATTTTTATCTCTGGAATAAGGTGCTGGATATGAAGGGCAGCACAACCCTCATCTGGAGGCGTGTACTCAAACCATTTGTTCTTTTTCATGGGCACAACTAAGGAAATAACAATCTGGTTTTTCAGAACGGGGCGCAGGCATTCAATAAGCCCTAATGCCGCCTCATAGGGGACAGAGAGTACGGCAACATCAGCTCTCTCCACCGCTTCTTTATTACTGGCTCCGTCAATAAGGCATTCTATACCCCGGTCCGTAAGCTGGCAGGAATAGCCGCATGCAGCATTTTTTGCCTTATCTACATCCCGGGAGCCGATATAGATCTCGTGGCGCAATGCCCACCTGCAGGCTAATCCTTCACCGATTCTGCCTGTACCGCCTAAGATAGCTATTTTCATAGAGCTATATTTCAACCAATTTATTTCTCGTTAATGCTTCTTTACTATATAGAATTAAGCACAGGAGGAGTGGCACTTACAGGTTCCTCTGGAGATTTTCTTTAACTTTCTAATCTTCAACGTTTTCACCTCGCTTATATAGATTATATCTATTTCTTAATTGCTTTTTGGTTTAAGTATGCAAACTTTGTCTGTAGTTTTCTTAAAATATTTTAACCAAAACTCCTTAAAAAGAAAAATCCATATTAAAAGGATAGAGACGCATTCTAAAAGCAGAGCAGTTAAAGCAACAGGTGCAGATGCATGGAAAAATATGAAGTCATAATCATTGGCGCTGGTCCGGCCGGACTCAGGGCTGCCAGGATCTTGGCTGAAGCAGGAAAAGATGTTCTCGTATTGGAGAGAAACAGGGTTATCGGACCGACAATATGCGCTGGGGGTTTGACTCTTAAGAATTTTGATTTTATTCCAAAAAGTATTGTTGATAAAACTTTTAACTACATGGCTTTGCATACGGCAAAAGGAACATACGATGTGGACCTGGGCAGTCATCCAGTATTCACAGTTGACAGGGGAAAACTTGGACAGTGGATGTCAAAAGAGGCGCAAAAGGCAGGAGCAGAGATCAGGACGGCATGCCGTGTCAGTGAAATAAAAGAAGATCATGTTCTTGTAAATGACAAAGAAATCAGATATGATCATCTTGTAGGTGCAGATGGTTCTAACTCGATGGTCAGGAGATTCTTGAATATACCCGTTAAAAAAACGCTAACCGCAGTCCAATATATTAGCAAAACCCCAGGATGGGACCTGGAGATATTCTTAGAAGATTTTAAAAATGTTATTAAGTACGACTGGATATTTCCGCACAGTGGCTTTACTTCTATAGGAATGGGAGGATGGACAAATAATGCAGCAATGCTCAGGCGCAGTCTTGATAAGTTATGCGATGAGCTCTCCATAGAGAAAACAAAGTTCGAGGCTGCACATATTAACTTTGATTATAGAGGATTTGCTTTTGGGAACAGGTTTTTAGCCGGTGATGCGGCTGGCTTTGCATCAGGACTGACTGGCGAGGGAATCTATCCGGCTATTTTATCAGGCGAAGAGGTTGCGAGAGGAATACTGAACAAAAATTACAGTTATCCTGGAATAAAACATCTTTTAAAAATGAAAAGCAGCCAGGAAAAACTGCTGCGCATCCTAAGTATAAACCGGTATATCCCTTATATTGTTTTTAATAGTCTTGTTCCTCTTCTTTTGAAGAGAAGGAATTTATGTAGAATGGTGAATAACAGATATAATCTGGTATGAAACATGTATTATAGAGGGCGAATCCTGGATGTCATATTTCGTTAAGTTGCAAACCTTTAGTTCTTAATTTTTATAAATTAAACCAAAAACCGCTTAAGGAAAGAAGTAGGTACTAACAAAGAAAAGCCTGCAAGATAAAAATCGGGCACATTTGCGCGACTAAAAAGTTAAAGAAAATAAAACGGAGAAATAAATGTATATTGGTCAACACAAATTACAGATGGTAAAGGCTGACGTCGTGGTGGATAATGGGACTATCAATGTCCTGACCGGCCCAAAGCTTGAAAAGTGCCACATGAGAAGCAAAGCCTTTGGTCATGATACTGAAACAAAGGAAACAGTTAAGAATGTTCTCTCAAAGCATATGGAGAAGCTTGGACTCTTCAGTAATGAGAGGGTACTGGAGCTTTCAGAAAGGACAATTGCTGCTGGGGCATCGGAAACTCTTGCAGATTCCATCAGAGAAGGCGTGCTGGATTGTGCAGTTACAGTATGTGATGGTGCAGGAACGGTCGTTTCTTCAAAGCCGGATGTGGTTCAGGCTATCGGTGCTGTTATTCCCTGGTTGAGTGAAACAACGCCCATACCTAAAATCCAGAAAGGACTTAAACAGCGCGGCTCTTACTTTGTGGATGATAAAGCAACAATTGATCAGGTGAAGGGAGTAGAGCTTGCCGCTCAACTTGGTTATAATAGAATCGGTGTAACAATGGTTGGAATCAAATCCCATGTTATAAGGGATCTGCGCAGGGTAGAGAAGGATAAAGGGATACAGTTAGCCACTCTTGTTGTACATAATTCAGAGATGACAGAAGAAGATGCACATACACTTCTTCATGAAAACGCTGATATTGTCTGGGGATGCGCCTCTGGAGTTGTCAGGAGCGTCATTGGTCCTAAAGCTATATTCCAGATACAGGGACCTGTGCCAATGTTTGTTCTTTCTGATATTGGAAAGAGATGCGCCTTAGCCCGCCTTGCTAATTACGCAGACCCGGTTCTGGTAGCTAAATCTAACCTCCCGATTCTACCGCAAGAAATACAGCCAAAGCCCATGCTTTAATTATTTTAATAAAAGTTGTTTATCTGGGGTGCGCTGCTGGACGTGATATTCGTGCCGATATACAACTACTTCACTGATAGATTTGCTTGATGATAAAATGAAATACGACGTCATAGTGGTTGGCTTGGGCCCTGCTGGAGCAACCGCTGCATATGAATTAAGCAAAAAAGGTTTCAAAGTGCTAGCAATCGAGAAGCAGAGGCATCCAAGATATAAGCCCTGCGGAGGAGGGCTTACCGCCAAAATAGGGAAGATTCTGGAGCAGGATTTTAAAAGTGTAGTTGAGAGAACTATATTTAAAGTGAACTTTACTTACAAGGGAGCAGGAGATATCAGGGCAGTATCCGATCAGCCGATAGTATATGGTAATGCGGGATGTCTTTGATAACTTTCTCGTTGATAAGGCAAGAGTTGCTGGAGCAGAAATACATGAGCAGGAGAAAGTCACGCATGTGGAAGATGGAAGGGACAGCGTGCTTGTAATGACAGAAAAAAATATGTATGCTTCGAAGCTTCTTATCGGGGCGGATGGTGTTAATAGCGTAGTAGCGAGGTCATTGAGACTCAGACCCAAAAAAAGAACTGCTGTACTTATAGAGGGCGAGGTTAAAGTCACAGAAAAAGCATTCAATAGAGTCAGCGACGAGATTCTGTTTGATTTTGGTTCCGTCCCGTACGGTTACGGCTGGATTTTCCCGAAGGTTGACCACCTCTCACTCGGAGTCGGTGGATTAAAAGGAATGATAAAAAATCCCAAGCTTTACTACTCACTGTTTCTAACAGACCAGTACCTGCTTGATGACATTAAGAGCGAACGTAAGTTTGGTTATACTATTCCGATTTTTGATGGAGAGTCAAAAATCACAAGCTCTCGAACAATGCTGGCAGGCGATGCTGCCATCCTCGTGGATCCTTTCCTCGGCGAGGGGATATATTATGCAATACGTAGCGGGCAGATTGCGGCAGAGGTAGCAAATGATATACTGCAGGGCAATACCACAACTGCAAGTTATCAGGAGCGTATCGCTCATGAGATATACCCTGAATTTCTGTATGCGCGAAAGATAGGCATGGTCTTTTACACCTTCCCGAAAATAGGATACGATCTGCTGAAACGCTACCCGGAATTCTATGAACAAATCTTCGATGTTGTAAGGGGAGAAGCAAGCTATGAACAACTGTGGAGTAAAATGAAGAGTAAAGCTGGCGTCGAAATTCTGGCATTCCTCGGGCTTCTTAAAACCAGACCACAGGATGTTCGGGAGTTGTATGATTCAATAGCAGGCCAATACGATTCCTACGTATCCCTCTGGAAAAATACCATGGGAAAAGGTGTATGGAAGTATTTTGAGGAGTTATTACAAAAAAATATCAAAGATGGAGTGAGAGTGCTTGATGCCGGGACCGGGACAGGGGAAGCGATTAAAGCCATACTTAAAAACTCCAATCCCTCAAAAGTTGTGGGCATCGATATCTCAAAAGGGATGCTGAAAATAGCCCGGGAAAAAATAAAAGACAAAAGGGTCAGCTTTGAGGTACAGGATATCTCAACCCTTCCATACCCGGACAACTCCTTTGACGTAGTTACCTGCACATTGGCGCTCGAAACGCTGAAAGAGCCAAAAAAGACGGTAGCAGAGTTTCTGCGGGTTATAAACGAAGACGGCTATGTAATCTATGCTTTCCACAGCTTGCCCACTGATATAACCAGGCGGCTTTATTCATATCTCATGGAGCGACTGCTGAAGAAAGAATTCGAACTCCGCTTCCTCACCCCAAAGGAACGCCCGTTCCACAAGTGTGGCAGGTCAAGCATAGCCAGTTTTGCCGGCGGACTTGCGACAGTCGTAGTTCTCAGGAAATGCTGCAGTGTAAACGATGAGACTGCGCCATGCCTGATCGACGAGGAAGAGATACCAGATGGTTACACTCATTAGACAGGATTTGGAAATGTGAGAAAGCATCCCGTTTATCAATAGTTCTTCCGCTTTTGCTTATTCCACTTGGATTTTATGTTATCTATTTCCAGAACCGCGACGATTCATGTGGGTATTCTGGGAACTTTTCCTTTTTTTATTTGCTGCTTCCGGTCACCCCAAACCGGTTAATGACGATGTTCCTCTGGACAGAGGAAGGATGGCTCTTGGGATTATTGCTTTTATTCTTGGGCTGCTCAGTATAACACTTGTTCCTATTCAGATATTATGCAGCTGTGCAGGGGAAATCCATGCTGACAGTTTATTCCTTAAAATAATCCGCTAATTCTATTATAAAAAGTAAAAAAATCAGTAAACGTCATTTGGCTTTTTAAAGCAAAAACCGATTAAAGGATAAGCACCTACTATTAACATGTTGATATCAAGAGGTGAGTAAGTCTGCGCTCGTAAAAATACGTCTTGCAAAATCATATAAAGCAGAGTTGAATTCATGGATACGTTTGATATACTAACATACATTTGTAAAAAGAGAGATGAATTTGTAGCAAAAGGATTGAATATGCAGGAAGCCTTAACAAAAGCAAAACATACAATAGCTGAAGAATACCACATACGCCTTGCATCAATAAACAAACTGGTTACATTATGACAGATATTTTAGAATAAAACATTGGCAAGCTACAAAGAAAAAAAATAAGCCCTTACGGTGAATTGTAGTTATGTACTCCGTCCATTTCCTGTGTTAGTCCTCCAACTCCAAATGTTCTTACTATTGTCTTTTCCATTTCACCTAACAGGTATTCTACTTCTCCTATCATTTTTAGGAAATGGTGTATAACTTGTAATGCTCCTTTCTTGAGTTTCCATTTACGCCCTATCTTTTCCAGCAACCAGTTTAGTTTTTGGGATAATCTGTAATACACCATACTTCTTGTAAGGTCAGTCTCCTGTTGAATAGATTCACTTTTGATGTCTTCATTACTTTTATGAGATAGAGCTTCCAGCACCTTTATATCTTTCATGGAATGGGTGACACTATTCAGTTTCTTGGTAGTTTTCCTTGTCGGTACCATTACTTTAATTTCTACTGGCTGGGTATTCTTATCCAGAATCTCAAATTGTTTCTCTGCATCTCGTAATATCTCTTCAAATGACCGTCTGGATATTCCCATCTTTTCCATATAGGTTCTATCGTATGTGAATTCGAGCCTTACAAGCTTTCCCTTGCCATACATTTTAAACCGCAATCCATCTTCTGTTTTGAAATGGAATATTGGATTTCCTTTTTCCCACTCAAGTTAAGAAGACCAATAATGGTGCTAACCACGAGACTCGGCCTGAGGGCATTTTCAGGTCAAGTACCACCCAGCGCTTCCCTGGCTTTAAAGCCCGGCACCCATTCTGGATGACCTTATCATACTCCGCAACCAGCGTAAGGGCAAAAGTAGAGATGACCCCATCAATGCCCTCAGGAAATTTGTATGACGCTGCATCGTTCAGCACAAGCTCGACATTTGCCCATCCTTTTTCCTCTACCCTTTTTCGAGCATGGGCCAGCATGGCATCGCTCAAATCAACGCCGATGATTTTTCCATCAGGTCCTATTGCCTGCTGCAGTAGCGAGAAGTTCAGGCCCGTGCCGCAGCCGATTTCCACGACTGTATCTCCACGCCGCAGATTGAGCGTATCGACGGCTTTTTTTCTATATGCCCCCATCCTGAGTTCAATCAGGTAATACAGGTTTGCGGTGATGTCGTAACGCTTGGCTCGTTTTCTGTAGATGTTAATAACATCCTCGCGGGTTGGAATCGTCACGGTATGCTCCCTTTAATACTTATAACACCTGCATTATTAAAAAAACCAATCTTTTGAAAAATCGCACAAAACCAGGCAGCCAGTGAGGCACATGCCAGGTTAGAATGTGCCAAGCCCTGGCTGGATAAAGCCAGTAAACTTCATGATGGGTAAGAAATATTATTTCTGCTCTCCTACATGCCAGTGGGCATTTGAAATGAATCCACAGCAGTTCATTAAGGAGTAAGGGAATGGTTACTGTTCAGATACTTACTACCCCATTATGTACCAGTTGTGCTGTCGTTGAGCGTATGCTTGATAAAATGGGTGTGAAGTATGAATTGATTGATATCACGAAAAACCCCGATATACTACAGAAATACCCAATAATGGCTGCTCCGGGTATTGTCATAAATGGCAAGCTCGAATTTGTAGGAGTGCCAAAGGAACAGGAACTGGCTAAAAAGGTAAGAACATGAAGAAAACTCCGGCAGATATAATAATCTACATTCTTGTAATCCTTCTGGTTCTGGTGACAATTGCCCAGGTGTACGTTTACGGGTTCACTGAGGAATGGAAGGCAGAGATGAGCGAATCCTTCTATGGCAACTGGGCAGTGGTTATATTTTCAGCAGCTCTTCTCAGCATCTTCTTTCTTGCGTTCTTAAAGCCATTGAAGAAGAGGAACTGGCGCGAGTTCGGGATAACGGAAGCATATATAATTGCCCTCTTTACCGAGATGTTCGGTATACCGCTGACAATTTATCTACTTACCTCGGTAGCTGGCTATAATATCGGTTTCAGCGGCTTTGAGGGACACCTCTGGGCTACCATGCTTGCAAATCTTGGGATACTCCCGCTTGAGAGCGGTGTGGCACTGGTAATGGTTACCAGTACCATACTGATAGGCACAGGACTCATATTGATGGCAGTCGGCTGGAGAGAGGTCTATTTCTCTGAGGGCAGGCTGGTAGTCACCGGGCTTTACAGCAGAGTAAGGCATCCCCAGTATACTGGATTTATACTTGTACTCATTGGCTTCCTCATCCAGTGGCCCACGATTATTACATTGATCATGTTCCCTTTTCTGGTGTATATGTATTACAGGCTCGCAAAGAGAGAAGAGAGAGAAATGATCGAGAGGTTTGGGGAGGAGTATCGGGAATACATTAGAAGAACCCGCATGTTCTTGCCTTTCTAGTTATAGAACCTTCAATCTTCCCGAATAAAATTCCCATGCCATGTATGATACCATACCTGCCCTGAGTACCCATTTACATCCAGCATACCATACATTTTATCATCCTTCTTTACATCAAGGTGATAGTAACCATAGAATACTCCACCATCTTCTGCTTTCGTGCCCGGAAGCCGTGAATCCAGAAACTGCTGAGCAAATACCAATTTTTAAACCATAAATGAGATGAATAACGAAGGAAAAAAAGTCAGGTATAAACGAGGAAAAACAAATGACGTCTATAATCGAACTGATGCTTGTGGTTTTTTTGATCAACCTGCCCTTTGGCTACTGGAGATGTAATACCAATAGATATCACAGGAATGTCAGAACGCCGTTTGCATGGCATAGTATCGGGTCTGGCGCCAGTATTCCTCTGTATTGTTTTGCCCTGAACCTGCACCCACCCCTGCAATCACGAATGATCTTACAATCGCGGCAATCAAGCTTATCAAGCGTCCATAAATAATCTCTGCATACCTTTGCCCATGCTGCTTTTAGATCATTAACATCCCCGACAGGGGTATCTTCAAAAAAACCGCATTTACTGACAGTGCCTTCAGGCGAGACGGCACAGAGATGCGACCCGCATGTGTAATCGCCGCTGCTCTCATGCGTCCCGGCACCGAACCCATACTTTAAGAACAGTGCCGCCTCTTCATTATCAGGTATGTAATCCGGGTTATCCTTTAGATTCCCTGCAACGCAGGGTACATCAACGCCCCATGATAGAATATTCAGCTCAGAAAAAAGCCTTTGCATCTCCTCGAATTCTTCCATGTTGTATCTGTGTACCATTGTAGCGATAGAAACCGGTATATTGAAACTCTGAAGATTGGAAATACCGTGCATGGCTTTATCATAAGTACCCCTCCCTCGCAAAAGATCGTGCGCCCTGATGCCGTCTATACTTATCTGTACCTCGTCCACATATGCTGAGAGTTCTTCAGCCTGCTCTTTGCCAATCAGGGTTCCATTTGAGAGGATTACTGTTCTGAGTTCATAGGAAGCAAGAACCTCCATAAGCTTCCAGAATTCAGAGTGCAGAAGTGGTTCTCCCCCTGTGATCATGAGTTTTAGCCCGCCCATGTTCTCAAATTGTGAGACTGCCCTCTCAAACATGTCTATTTCAATCTCTTTATTCCATTTTTCAAGGTAGCAGTGCCTGCATGCAAGGTTGCATTTGTTAGTAATGCTTAATAGAAGATATCGAAGGGATGGTACGGCTGATTGCTCTGCTCTGATCTCTCTTGTTTGAGGAATTTCCTGCATCTGGATTATGCCTTCGTTCAGCATGTACTCAAGGGCTTCCCGATCATCACCAGTATCCAGGATCAGGTTTGAGAGAGGAGTTCTACCATTGCATTTTTTTAAGAAAAAAAACGCCTCGTCATCCAGTTCATACAACTCATCATCAGGTATATTATAGATATATGGACTCTCAAGCTTTCTCAGTGCAAAACCAGGTGCCAGTACGGGAAAGACTTCACTTGAGGACATCTTCTATCGCTTCTGGTGTGATGATGCCTTTTTGCAGCATCACCTTCAAAACTTTGAATGCAGCACACTCAAGCTGGACATCATCTTCCCTGAAGAACTGGCAGTGGGTACAGATAAGAGCTACACAGGAGTTATTCTCATTTTTTATCAAAGGATAACTCAACTCAATCAGACTTTTCTATCAGAGATTAACTGGCCACCTACGGATACATTCTCAGGTAGAGTTTCTTTTATCAGAACCACGATCGATTCTACAGGCAATTTGTAAGCCTCTACTGCAGCCTCTGTCATCTCTTTTACAAGCTTTCTCTTTATCTCAGTATCATTTATCTGTGGTCCATCTATGGTAATAAGCGGCATTCTTTCACCACTTCTCTGATGTATATTACAATTATTTAACATTTTCTTATCTGCATATGATTTTGCAATAACTATCATGGAAACTCTCCAAAAAGAACACAAAGATATTTTTGAGATTTGCGAGCCGTTTATGATTTCTGCAAAATATTTAAGAACAAATGATCCAAGTATATTAGAAAATACAAGCTCGATTATATTAGAGGGAGTAAAAAAGATACTCAAAGAAGTAGAAAAACAAAAAAATGAAATGGCATCATCCTGATGCCTCCGACCTCTGGTCGGGGATCAGTTACCTACAGCCCGAACTCACCCAGCCTCTCTTTTGCAAGCTCCCTTTTTTCCTGGTGCTCTTTTAGGAACTCACGCATAAGCTCTGCAGCGTATTTCTTGCACCTGCCGCAGACACGCGTTCCGCCCACGCAGTCCCTGTAGTAATCCATGAGCTCTTTATCATCCTCAACCAGATGGTAGAGCAATAGCTCATACACGGTGCACTGCTCTGGCTCACCGCCAAGCCTTTTCTGCTCCTCAAGCGTTACCCTTCCGCCTGTCTTTGCGCGCATGACCTTCTTTGCGCCCTCATCAGGTGTATCTGTGAGGGCAATATAGCTCTCAGGTATGCTGCTTGACATCTTTCCGCCCTGAAGCCCTGTCATGAACTTGTGATATGTGGATGCAGGAGGCATGAAGGCATAACCACCATACTTTAACTCTACTTCACGAACTATGGATTCTACCTCCTGTAAATCGCGGGCAAAAATATCCACATGCTCTTCATAAAGTTTGCCTCCGGTACGCTTTGCGATCTCAAAGAGGGCTTCCTTTAAAGCCGCCTTGCCCCGCACACTTATATATGCACCCTCTGCGCCCGATCGCTCTTCCACAATGAACATGTTCATCTTATACGCAAGACCACGGGTCAGCCTGATATGCGGGTCCTGGTCTGCGCCCACAGGTATGACCACGGGCTTTGGCCCTCCAGAATCCTTTAACTGGGGATGGAGTATGTCCGCGCTCTGTGTCAGGACGCTTACCATGTGTGCTATATTCGTCTCACCGCTGAAACCATACACTGCTGAGAGTTCTGAGAAATTGGCCTTTATACCAAGCTCAAATGCCAGGTCTTTTACAGGGTCTGATCTTGACTGGAAATAGATATTGCCGCCAGGCTCAAAGCCAAGCGCGATTGCGCTCAGGATATATTCGTTTATACCCAGTTCCCTGCATTTCTCCCAGGATATACCCCTGACTGCATGTGCCTCCCTGTCTGCAATGGCCAGATAGGTATCCCCACCATGCTTCTGGTGCCATATGATCTCATCCATCACCATCTTATGTCCAAGATGTACCCTGCCAGAGGGCATAAAGCCTGAGAGGGCAGCAAAAGGCTTACCTTTTAGCATGGCATCCAGGATTGATTCATAGCTTCTGTGCCCGAAGATAATATGCCTTCGCATGTATCTGTGCGGATCTGGTATTCTTCCAAGAAGCTCATCGAACCTTGATATCCCGAACTCATCAAATAGCTTTGAGTAATTATCGATTCTAACTGCACCCCATGGGTCGAGTGTTGTCATATGAAATCTTTTCTACTAAAAACTCTTACAGATATGTAAAGCTTATTGTGGTTTGAGCTTCCTCCCCGTTCCGCAGAACGGGGCATCCGCTACCCCTTGACCCCGTTTTTCCTATCATTAAAAGTCATGGTACCTGCCGACATATTAATAGCTATCTCGGCTATATCCCCGCTGTAACTTGCTATTCTCTCAATGCTATCAAGCATCGTTTTCTGAAGGATAGCAGACTGGATATTTCTTGGCTGGAGTAATTCATTTGAAATATCAGAATGGTATTTTTTAACCTCTTTTAACTCCTGGAATATCCTCTCAGCCATTGCATGATCTCTTGTAAACAGTGCATGGACTGACCTTTCGAAAATTACAACTATACTGCTGTTAAGTTTTATAAAATCATCAAGCTGTGCATCCCCCTGAACCTCGATTAACTGGATATAGCTTTTTGCTATGTTCTCAATATGGTCTGCAATTCGCTCAAGCACTTTGACCGCGATCCTGTAACCCAGGCAGTCCCTCTGGTTCTCTATTCCGAGCTTCTCTGCTATCTGCTGGTATTCCACAGCGCTCTTAAGCTGCCTGACGACTAAAAAATAAAGCCTGTCGATCTCCCGCTCCCTAACTATTACGTCTTTTGCAAGCCCTATATCCATGGTCTTCAAGGCCCTGCCAAGATCAAGAAGCATTGACCTGTTGATAGAGTACATTCTCTGGAGTATCTGCATGGTAGTCATGCGTTTGTAATCAACCATTATCTCAAGGGTCATAGAGTCTTCCGTATCCTCAACTATCTCTATGCCTATAAGATAATCAAGCATCTTCCGTATGCTCTTTCTATAGGGGAGATGATCTTTCCTGTCCAGCCTGATCCTGATCGTATCATAACCCACAAGATAGAAGGCAATAATCATGCGCTCAAGAGCTTCGCTTGATATCAGTTGCGAGATCTTAACCTCTTTTACTCTTGATTCTTTTTCTGTGATACTGGTCTCGATCAGTAATGAGCCGCCCTGCTCTGTAACTACAAGAGAGTCCCCTGCTTTTAAATTGGCATTCTTGACCCATTTTTTCGGCAGTGAGATCACATAGGTTGAGCCGCCGCTTACATAGATTTTCCGTGTTTCCATGATATTACTCCTTATCCTACTGATATTTTATAGTATATATAGATTATTTGGAGAAAATACATACGTAATCGGTTAAGCCCACCATTCCTCCCTGAACCTATACCTGTTCACGTGCGGATCAAGAGCTTGACTCTCGTAAACCCCCATAACAGTTTCAAAATTTCTTTCAATTCCATAATAACGAAGTATAAGAGTAAGCTGATCACTAGCATTTTCAGCAAAGATGGTACT
>DYGR01000051.1 GCA_020724545.1 Candidatus Methanoperedens nitratireducens | reverse complement strand
TTAACGAAAACTGGAATGACAAGCTTCACAGCTTTAGCGTGAGGTAGTTGACTATATCCCCCAGCATAAAGATTAAGTAAAAAGTGTTATATAGCAAACGGTAAATAAGAGAGTGCCAAAAGCTGTTTTTGGATACTGATCGGCTGATCGCATTGATGTTCTACCCTGACGAGATAGCCAAGCCCGGTATGGCGCAGGGTTGCTAACCCTGTGTTCCCACAAGGAACTCGGGGGTTCAAATCCCCCTCTCGTCGTACATAATTATCCTTTGCATTCGATAGGAGATTAAAATGGAAATTAAAACTTTACCCGCTAAAGAGCCTTATATGCAGATTTATAAGCGCTGGGGCAAGCCCCAGACCCCGGGAGGCGCCGCTTGCAGCGGAGTTTTTCATGAGAATCCTGCATATAACTAAGAAATATCCTGCCGCAATAGGAGGAGACGCCTGGGTGGTTTACAACCTAAAGAAACAACAGGTAAAGTTAGGGTATGAGGTTCATGTTGCAACTTCAGAATGTGAAGAAATTGAGGATAAAGGTGTTTTAAAATTTGGGCTAAGAGAGCATACATTTTATTTAGATAGAATAACTCCACGAAGGGTAGTGTCTCTGGTTCTGTTATCCCTATGGGGACTTAATAACCTCAGGAAGTTCAGACCGGATATAATTCATTCTCACTCTGCTGATCTTGGTTTTTTTATTTCAATCGTTGCAAGACTTTATGGAACCCCTGTGATCAATACCTGTCACGGGATTAGTTTTAATGATGAGCAATATTCACCTCTTAAAAGATTCGCAGAGAGGTTTTTTTTAAATTACTCCGGTTTTAAGAAAATAACAACAGTAGATCTAAAAGGAGCGCAGGCCCTGTGTGCTGCAGGAATAAGAAATACTGTTTATGTGCCGAATGGTATTGATCTCCATATATTCCAGAATCGTAAAAAAAGAGAAAATATCAAAATGAAGTTCTTATTCGTGGGAAGGCTAGAAAAGCAAAAAGGTGTGATATATTTAATAAAGGCAGCAGAGATTTTAAAAAACAGAGATAGCGATGATTTTGAGATTATAATAGTGGGAGAAGGGTCAGAATTTGATTATCTTATGAGAATTACGCAGGAATTAGATCTTAGAGAAATCATGAAATTTAAAGGCAAAATCGATGAACAGATGCTGAATGAATATTACCTGGGATGTGATGCCTTTATCCTGCCCTCATTATGGGAGGGAATGCCATTAACACTGCTTGAGGCTGCTGCTGCAGAAATGTCCATTATAGCCAGTGATGTTGGAGGCATCTCTTCACTGTTTACTCATGAGGAAAATGCATTAATAATCGAGCAGAAGAATGCTGAGGCTTTAGCTAATGCCATGCTTAGATTAATGAAGGATAAAATACTCAGGGAAAAGCTCGGAAGCAATGCCAGAGGGCTTGTGGAGAGATTCTCATGGGAGAATACAGCCAGAGAACTGGATGATATTTATAGAAAGGTAATTAAAATCTAATACCTGCCGTACATAGTGAAATTTCTTTTTATTTTAACTGGCAAAAATCTTGAATGTAATCCCAGCCAGAAACCCATTGCTTCTGTAAGGTGCCTTATGATACTGTTAGGAATCCACTTCAGTATAGAGATTAGCCTATAGTTTCTGTTAACCATAAAATTTAGATCAAGCAGCATTACTGCTATTGCAAAGAGAGGGATCAAAGGCAGGTAAACATTGTTATTATCTTTAAATATTTGCTTATGTGCAGTGCCGGCATCAAAATACTTACTGAACAGTTTTTTTATTGAATAGGTATGTGAGTGGTATACTATCGAAGCAGGCTCATAGACAATCTTATATCCAGCCTCTAATACCTTTTTTGACCAATCCTGATCCTCAGTCTGAACTAATTCCTCGTTAAATGGAAATTTCTCCCAGATATCTTTTCTGATGCAGGAGCTTGTGTTAGAAAAGAAAACTAATTTTTTAAAATTGTTACCATTCTTTATACTTTTAACCTCTCTATTTTCTCCCCATGCCTTTGCAACATACCGCGCTTCGAAAGGATCGCATCCTCCCTTAGGTATATTCCTGCTGTATGCGCCCGCAATTTCTATATTTCCATCCACGCTGTTAATTAATAGCTCAAGCCAGTTCTCATCGAACGGGATTGCATCCTGGGTAATATAGACAAGATACCTTCCATTTGCTAAACGTGCCCCAAGATTTCTCGTTGCACCATGACCAAACTCTTCAGGCCTGATATGCACAACCTTTAGCGGAAATTTACTTAAGATATCAAGAGTAGAATCGGTTGAGCCCGAGTCTATGGCAATAACCTCGAAGATCTGAGATGTTTTTTGAGAGAATATAGCAGATAAACAGTTATTAATATCCTTTCCACCATTCTTGGTGAGCAGTATAATGGAAGCAGAGATCATCTTATTATTATCCAGATTTAACAGTGAGCTTGATTCATGACTATAGTCTTGAGCATATAAAAACTGAAACATATTTAAAAGTTACTGAGAGCTAAGGAAAAAAATCTTATAACCGAATGTTTTTAATAGGAGAAAATTTATTAACAAAGGGGTTATTTATGAGAGCTTTAATATTAAGCGGCGGTAAAGGAACAAGACTGAGACCTTTGACCTTCACCACGGCAAAGCAGCTTATTCCGGTGGCTAATAAACCTATTCTTGGTTATGTTATTGATCAGACATCCCATGCCGGAATAAAAGATACAGGAATAATAATTGCACCTGAGACCGGGGAACATGTTAAAGACTATGTAAAAGATGGCTCAGCATGGGGAGTAAATGTTACATATATGCCACAGGAACCCCTTGGCCTGGCCCATGCCGTAAAGACTGCAAGAAATTTCTTAGGAAATGAATCCTTTGTAATGTGCCTTGGAGACAACCTGCTTGGAGAGGGGATAAATAAGCTTGTGGATAAATTCAACAGGGAAAAACTGGATGCATTGATATTACTTAAGGAAGTTGAAAATCCAGGCAGTTTTGGGGTGGCGGTACTGGATGAGGAGGGGAATGTGGTAAAACTTATAGAAAAACCAAAAGAACCGCCCAGCAATTTAGCTCTGGTTGGGGTATATATATTCTCTTCAAGGGTTCATGAGGCTATAGAGAGAATTAGACCATCCTGGCGCAACGAGCTTGAGATCACCGACGCTATACAGGAATTAATCAATATGGGCTGCAATGTTAAGAGTGAGATTCTCAATTCATGGTGGCTGGATACAGGGAAAAAAGATGATATTCTGACAGCAAATAGTATTGTTCTGGATGAATATATTAAAAATGAGATATATGGAACCCTGGATAATAGAAGTAAAGTTACAGGCAGGGCAAGAATCGACAGGGATGCTGTTATTGTTAACAGCATTATCCGCGGTCCTGTAGCGATAGGTAAGAGCGCTCATATTGAGAACTCTTTTATAGGGCCTTATACAAGTATCGGCGATAATACTAAAATTGTTGATTCGTCGGTTGAACACTGTGTTATTCTCAATAACGCTCAGGTCAAAGGAATTGAGAGGCTGGAGGATAGTTTGATCGGAAAAGATGTAAGGGTTTCAAAAAACCATAATAATCATAAAGCACTAAGGTTGATGATCGGGGATTATTCGGAGATAGAAGTATGAAAAACTTTAAGAAAGTTTTATCAAAAGAAGGGGTATGCGCCATACCCCTATACGTCATAAAGGGGCGTAACCCTTTATGAGTAATTTTAAACCTGGCGAAATTAATGGCATTGTTATAAAAGACCTGGTGAGAAATGAAGATGATAGAGGCTGGCTTATAGAGCTTTTCAGGAGGGACATGATAGAAGATGATATTTACCCCCAGATGTCTTATATATCGCTTACATATCCAGGGATTACCAGAGGACCTCATGAGCATCTGGACCAAACAGATTATTTTTGTTTCACAGGCCCCTCTACTTTTAAGCTGGTGCTCTGGGATAATAGAAAAGACTCTGCAACATATAAAAACAAAATGATTTTAAATACAGGTGAAAATGATCCCAAAATGGTAATAGTGCCTCCGGGAATAGTACATGCTTATAAAAATACCGGCGATAGACCTGCTCTGGTAGTAAACCTTCCCAACAGACTTTACGCGGGCCGGGGGAAGAAAGAGAAAGTGGATGAGATACGATATGAGGATGATCGAAACAGTCCTTTTAAGGTGGATTGAGTGATGAGAATTCTGGTAACAGGTGGATGCGGTTTTATAGGTTCGAATTTCATTCATCATATACTAAAAAATACGGATTATGAGGTAATAAACCTGGATGGATTAACTTATTCAGGAAACCCTGATAACCTTAAAGATATTGAGGGGAACGAGAGATACAGGTTTGTCCACGGAAGGATTGAGGACAGAGGGCTGGTATCAGAGCTGATCCAGGATGCTGATTATTTAGTTAATTTCGCTGCCGAGAGCCATGTAGATAGGTCAATACTTGATTCACGGCCTTTTATAGTTACAAACATCGAAGGGACGCAGACTTTACTTGAAGTGTGCAGGCACAGTGATATTAAGAAATTCGTGCATATTTCTACTGATGAGGTATATGGTGAGCTTGAGGAAACTGGCAGGTTCGTTGAACATCTGCCTCTGCTTCCCAATTCCCCGTATTCGGCTTCCAAGGCTTCAGCCGACTTGATAATAAGGGCTTATCACAAGACGTATGGTTTACCAGTCGCTACAGCAAGACCTTCCAATAACTATGGGTACTATCAATATCCTGAGAAATTCATTCCACTTATAATAACAAACCTGCTGGAAGATAAGCATGTGCCTGTATACGGCGAAGGAAAAAATATCAGGGACTGGATTTTCGTTGAGGACTGCTGCGCAGGCATAGCAGCAATTCTCAATCACGGAAAGACTGGTGAGATCTACAACGTAGGCGGAGAGAGCGAAAAAAGGAATATCGATATAGTCAGGATGCTCCTTGGATTATTAGGGAAGGATGAGAGTTACATAAAGTTCGTTAAAGACAGGCCAGGACATGATTACCGATACGCTCTTGATAATACTAAAATTAGAAAAGAGCCTGGCTGGTCGCCAAAAATAGATCTGGAGACCGGGCTTGCGAAAACTGTAGAGTGGTATAAGAACAATCCCTCCTGGTGGAAGCCGCTGAAGGAGAGACTTGCGAGAGAGAGCAGGGGGTTCTGGTCGTGAACCACCTCACGCTGTCGCACTTCGTGACAAAGCTGTGAGGCATATTTAACGCAATGGATACGATTCATCCCGCCGATAAATCAAGCGGGTTTTCTCTACCCCTTGACCCCAATGCTATAAAGATAGCTATAATAGGGGCAAATGGGCAACTGGGTTCTGATCTTGTAAGAGCATTTAAAAATACTGAACATGAAATAGTTCCTCTTACCCATGCCGATATTGATGTCACTGATCTGAGATCATCCGGGGAGATCTTGAGAAACATACAGCCTGAAGCTGTGCTCAACTGCGCCGCTTATGTCAGGGTGGATGATGCAGAAGAGTTTGCTGATAAAGCTTTTGCGGTCAATGCGCTGGGTGCAAGGAACACAGCATTGATCTGCAGCGATCTTAATTCAATCCTGGTGCACATAAGTACTGACTATGTGTTTGATGGCAGAAAAACTGAGCCCTATACAGAGGAGGATACTCCAAACCCTTTAAATGTATATGGAAATAGCAAGCTTGCGGGTGAATATTTTATCAGGAACATCCTTGAGAAATATTATATCATACGATCCTCAAGCCTCTTCGGGATTGCGGGTGCAAGCGGTAAAGGTGGAAACTTTGTTGAGACAATGATTAAAAAAGCACGCAGCGGAGAGGAGATTAAGGTTGTGGATGACATGGTTATGTCACCTACATATACAAGAGATGCCGCAGATATGATCAGGAGAACATTGGTAAAAGAGCTGCCTTATGGTATGTACCATGTAGCCAACACAGGACAATGCTCATGGTATGAGTTCGCAGGGACTATTTTTGAAACACTGGGCATAAAGGCAGATTTATCCCCGATAAAAACAAATGCCCTGAAATCAAAAGCAAAAAGGCCCATGTATTCCTCGCTTGTGAGTATGAAATTAAAGAAACACGGACTTGAGATGGAAAACTGGGAAGGAGCTTTGAAGAATTATTTGATTGAGAAGGAATACCTGAATGAGCGGCTATAAAAGGAAGTACTATAATGCCAAAAAAACCTAAGCAGATACCTGAAGAATTCAAAACATATGAAGAAGCTGCTGAATTCTGGAATACTCATGATAGTACAGACTATCTTGATGTGCTTGAAGAAATTGAAATGAAAGTTGATATTAAGAAAAGACACTTCCTCATAGAAGTAGATATGGATACTGCCGAATTGCTTCAGAAAAGCGCAAGGAAAAAAGGGGTCTCCATCAGTCATCTTGCAAATGAAATAATTCAGAAACAGCTTGTAGAAGCGAATCAATGATGTATATCTACAAGTGTTACTTCATCTATATGCAGAAGTCAGATTTAAAAATATGAGAATCGCAATCTTCCATGACTACATCGGAGCAATTGGCGGCGGTGAGAAACTGGTGCTGACCCTTGCGCGCGGACTTGGCGCTGATGTGATAACCACTGATGTGGATGAGGATTCCGTTAAGAAAATGGGGTTTGAGGATGTAAATATTATCAGTCTGGGTGAGACGGTTAAACTGCCGCCGCTTAAGCAGATTTCAGCGTCCTTGAGGTTTGCAATGTGCAATTTTTCTAAAAAGTATGATTTCTTTATTTTCTCTGGCAACTGGGCGCATTTTGCTGCGAGGAGGCATAAGCCGAATCTGTATTACTGCCATACGCCGGTGAGGGCTTTCTACGATCTCTATGATATTTTTTTGCAGCGCCAGTCTATTATAACAAAGCCTCTATTCATGATATGGGTCGCTATACACAGGCCTGTTGCTGAGTATTACATGAAGCATGTAGAGAGGATTTTAACTAATTCCAAAAACACCCAGTTTAGAGTTCAAAAATACCTGCACAGAGATGCAAAGGTTATTTATCCACCTATAGATACTTCAAAATATTACTTTAGAGAATTCGGAGACTTCTGGCTGTCAGTTAACAGATTGTACCCAGAAAAAAGGGTTGAGTTGCAGATAGAAGCTTTCAGATTGATGCCTGAAGAAAAACTAATAATAGTAGGGGGCTACGCAGAGGGAGATCATGCTTCTAAATATGCAGAAAAAATCAAGCATAACCTGCCTGAAAACGTGAAAATCCATGGCACGGTTACAGAGAAGGAACTTATGGATTTGTATGCCATGTGCAGAGGACTTATTGCTACTGCTATGGATGAGGATTTTGGAATGACCCCAATAGAGGCAATGGCTGCTGGGAAGCCTGTGATTTGTGTTAGGGAAGGGGGATATACAGAAAGTGTATTAAATGGTATTACTGGCCTGCTAATCGAGCCAGACACGAAAGATATTATAAGGGCGATAAATATTATATCCAAAAACCCGCGAGAATACAGAAGGACATGCGTAGAGCAAGCGGGAAACTTTGATATTTCTATATTTATAAAACGTATGAAGGAAAAAATAGATGCGGCTTATTAATAACATGTGGAATTACCGTCACCTGACGCTCAAGCTTGCGATCAGCGAATTTAAACTCAGATATAAGAACTCCATCCTTGGATTCTTTTGGTCACTTCTTGAACCGCTGCTCATACTGCTGGTTTTATATATAGTCTTTACAAACATGATGAGGATCAACGTTGAGCATTACCAGCTTTTTTTGTTGATGGGCATAATATCCTGGAATATGTTGAGCAGGGGAACAACGATGAGCCTGAACAGCATACTTGGCAAGCCGAGCCTTGTACAAAAGGTATATTTTCCAAGAGAAGTGCTTGTAATCAGCTCATGCATCACGGCGCTTTTGATGACACTGTTAGAATTTATCGTGTTTGGGATTTTCATGTTAGTGTTTAATGTTGCGCCTGGCATGACAATCATTTACTTTCCTATAGTTCTGTTTGTTGAATTTTTACTTATCCTTGGCCTTTCCTTTGGACTTGCGGCTCTGAATGTATATTATCGTGATATTCAATATATATGGGGGGTAATTCTACAGGCAGGGTTTTTTGCTGCACCAATCATATACCCGATATCGATCATTCCTGAGAAATACGTCTGGATTATCATGCTGAATCCAATGACCCGTATCATCGATATGTTAAGAGGATCTGTGATCTATTCCACATCACCAGTTTTAGGGGATGGAATGTTTATTGTGATAGCGGCGTTTGGGATATTTGTTGTTGGCTACTCTATATTCTTAAGGCTTGAGCCAGGATTTGCTGAGGAGATATGATGGACAAGGATGTCGTTGTTGTTAATGGTTTATGGAAGCTTTTCAGACTTCCTCACGAAAAGAGGAATACCCTGTTTGAACATATTACCGGAATTCTTTATGGTAAACAGGGATATGAAGAATTCGTGGCTCTTAAAAATATAAATTTCACGGTAAAGAAGGGCGAGGCTGTGGGCATTATTGGAGAAAACGGAAGTGGAAAAAGTACTCTTCTTAAGATTATTGCAAACATCATGCGACCAAGCAAGGGATCTGTTCAAATCAACGGAAGAATTACACCGTTTCTTGAGCTGGGTGTTGGATTCCAGCCAAATCTCACGGTAAAAGAAAATATCTACGTATACGGTACAATTATGGGGCTATCCGACCGTGAGATTAATGCCAGACTTGAGGAAATACTTGAATTCTCAGGGCTCAAGCAATTTGAATACGCAAAACTGAAGAACCTCTCATCAGGTATGCAGGTCAGACTTGCGTTTGCAACTGCCATACAGACCAACCCTGAGATTTTATTGATGGATGAGGTACTGGCTGTAGGGGATATGGAATTCCAGCAAAAATGCATGGATATTTTTCAGCGGTATATTAAAGAGAAGAAAACTATCGTGTTCGTCTCCCATGATCTGAATTCGATCAGGCGCTTTTGCAGCAAGGCTCTGTTATTGCGCCGCGGTGAGCAGGTGACTTTCGGGGATACGAATGAGATAATCGATAAATATGTGTACGGCATCGGGGATGTAGAAGAATATACTGGGAATCCACAATCCAAGCCAAAAATAGAAGAAGAGAAGGAAAAGGCTGAGGAGAAAAAAACGCGGTGGGGCAATAAAAAAGTTGAGATAACTGATGTTAAATTTATTGATAAATTCGGAAGAGAAAACACCATATTCCATTCAGGAGATTCGATGATAATTCAAATAAACTACAACGTTAATGTATCAGTCGATACCCTTATAATTGGTATAGCTATATACTCTAATAACAATGCGATGTGTTATGGCACCAATACAGATATTCAGGGATTTATAGCCAATAGTGCCATAGGCAGCAACGAGATCAAATTATCCATACGTGACTTAACCATGATGGAGGGCAAGTTCCATTTAACAGTTGCAGCCCACAGTAAGGAGCATACGCCATATGACTGGCTTGATAAGCAGTTCTCCTTCAATGTAATAAAAAAAGGAAATAATGTAGGTCTATTTGAGATACCCTGTGAATGGAAGCAATGAGTTTATTTATTATATGAGTTATATAAGATGCAATTTTAAAAAAGGATAGTGACTACATGAAATCAGCACTTATCACCGGTATAACAGGCCAGGATGGCTCTTACCTGGCAGAATTGCTGCTTGAGAAAGGATATGAGGTTTATGGGTTAATCAGACGCCTGAGCACTCCGAACATCTCCAGGATCGAACATATTTTTGATAAAATAAATCTTGTTGAGGGGGATTTAACAGACCAGTCTTCTTTAAACAATGCACTGAAGAAAATCCAACCAGATGAGGTGTATAATCTTGCTGCCCAGTCCTTTGTTGGCACTTCGTGGAACCAGCCAGTTCTTACAGGCGATGTAACAGGCATGGGTGCAGTGCGCCTGCTGGAAGCTGTGCGCTATTTCTGCAGAGATGCCAGGATCTACCAGGCATCATCCAGCGAGATGTTCGGTAAAGTTTCTGAAATGCCACAGAATGAGAACACCAAATTCTATCCCCGAAGTCCTTATGGATATGCCAAGGTATATGCTTACTGGGCGTGCGTAAATTACAGGGAGAGCTATAACATGCATATATCAAACGGCATTCTCTTTAATCATGAATCCCCGCGCAGAGGACTGGAGTTCGTTACCCGCAAAATCACAGACGGGACGGCACGGATATACCACGGCTTATCAAAAGAGCTTAAGCTTGGCAACCTTGATTCAAAACGGGACTGGGGATACGCCGGGGATTATGTCAAAGCCATGTGGTTGATGCTCCAGCAGGAAGAGCCTGGTGATTTTGTTGTCGCTACTGGCGAATCTCACTCTGTGCGAGAGTTCATGAAGCTTGCCTTTAACGAGGTGGGACTTAACTGGGAAGAGCATGTTAAAATCGATCCAAAGCTTTTCAGGCCAGCAGAGGTGGATTATCTGGTGGGCGACTATTCAAAAGCAAAACGGGCTCTTGGATGGGAGCCAGAGGTTAATTTTGAGGAACTTGTGAGAATGATGGTGAAGGCTGATATAGAGCGGCTGAACCACAGGTGAGATTTTTAATGCTAATAAATCATTCATGAGGTAGGGATGGATACGTTCGAGATTAGGGATGATGAGATTAACGTAGAAGAGATCATGCGCCGGATCCGGGAGAACATCAAGAAGAGAAAAGAGAGCGGTGCATATACAAAAGAGACGGAAGCTTTAATAAACGAACCCCTGCAGCCGCCCGCAGAAGTTACATATACAGGACAGGATGACCTGCAGCAAAACCTCGATTATATTAACTCCAATTGGGATATACATGCAGAATACAGCATCAACTCTCACAGACCCATCCTGGGCCGATTCCTTATCCGTGGCAGGCGACTGGTTCACGGCGAGGTCAGGAGATATGTGGATAGCATTGCAGGAAAACAGAGTGAATTTAATGCCCGTGTTGTTCGCACATTGAATAGCTGTATCAAAGGTTTCGATAAAAAGATAAACGACACCGCGGCTGCTGTAAATAAGGATATCGACAGTAAGGTAAGCGAGGCTGTATATACTATAAATAAGGATATTGATAGTAAAGTAAGTGAGGCCGTATCTACTGTAAATAAGGATATCGAAAGCAGGATAAATGAGGCTGTTTCTACCGTCAATAAGGACATCGAAAGCAGGATAAACGAGGCTATATCTACCGTCAATAAGGATATCGAAAGCAGGATAAACGAGGCTGTATATACTGTTAATAAGGACATAGACAGTAAGCTAAGCGAGGTTGTATCTACTATCAATAAGGATATCGACAGCAAGGTAAACGAGGCTGTTGCTGCTGTCGATAAGGACATTGAGAATAAAGCATGGCTTGCAAATCTATTAGAGAAAAGACTTCAATTACATCAACATTCATCACGAAGTATTGCAGATGAACAAAATACTGTTAATATTAATTATTTTGTTTTTAATGAAATTATTGGAAAAGCCTGGAATAAATTATCGGGAAATTCTGTTCAAGGAGTGCCTAACGTTTTTGAAGATGCATTGAATATATTCGGTGAAGGTAAAAATATATTAGAGATCGGGTGCGGTAATGGAACATTTCTGCAAATGTTAAAAGAAAGAGGCATTCAAGGGTATGGAATTGATCTTAATGAAGATTTCATACTATATTGTAAAAAGAAGGGATTAAATATAGAACAAGCTGATGCTTTAACGCACTTAAAATCATTGCAGGATAAGATGTTAGATGGCGTATTTGCAGTTCATGTTATAGAACATATGCAATTCTATGAGTTAAAGCAATTACTTGAATTATGTTATGCAAAAATGCAGTTTGGGTCTCATATTATTCTAGTAACTCCAAATATTCTTAATGTAACGGTATCATCGAATATCTTCTATATGGATCCAACACATCTCAATCATATACATCCAGATGTCCTAAAATTTTTATTAGAATCTTGTGGTTTTAGAGATATCCAAGAAAGATTTTATCAGCCGGTTCCTGATGAAATAAAGTTAAAAAAAATTGAATACAATCCAGATATGAAAGAAAAGAAGATCTATGAAACAATGAATTACAATATATCCATACTGAATAATCTTTTCTTTGGATATAGGGATTTCGCAGTTATCGCAAAGAAGTGATAATATGAAAATTCACCAGATATTGCCCGCGTTGAGTTATGGCGATGCGGTTAGTAATGATGCCATTGAGATTAGACATGCCCTGAGGAGAATGGGATATAGTTCAGATATATTTGCAAAGTATATACACCCTAAAGTTTCAAAATTTGCTAAACATCTCAATCAGTACAAAAAAAATGCAAGCAATATTGTTATATATCACTTTTCAGTAGCAGGTTCGGATGTCACAGAGTTTGTAAAAACCCTACCAGATGTTAAGATTTTAAAATATCATAATATCACACCACACCATTTTTTTAATAATATAAATGATGAATTGTATAATTTGTGCAGAAATGGGAGAGAAGAACTTAAAATTCTTAGTAAAACGGTAAAACTTGCCATTGGTGATTCTGAATATAACAAAAATGAGTTGTTATTTTATGGATTTAATAATACCGGGGTTCTGCCTGTTCTCATAGACTACTCGAAATATAACTTAACCCCAAATAAGAAAATCATGGAAAAATATGATGATGATTATATTAATTTGTTATTTATAGGCAGGGTTTCTCCAAATAAGAAGCAGGAAGATCTGATTAAAGTTTTCTATTATTACAAAAAAATTAATCCAAAATCCAGATTATATCTCGTAGGTTCGTATAGGGGTATGGAAAAATATCTTGCCCAATTGCAGGAACTGGTAAGTAGATTAAATTTAACAGATGTAGTTTTCACTGGACATGCAACTTTCGATGAAATGATTGCATACTATAGTCTGGCGGATGTGTTTTTATGCATGAGTGAGCATGAAGGTTTTTGCGTCCCTTTATTAGAATCGATGTATTTCAATATTCCAATCATCGCATACAATTCAACAGCAATACCATACACACTTGCAAATTGTGGAATTTTAGTGAATGAAAAATATTACGATGAGATTGCAGAGATGATAAATTTACTAATGAATGATAGTAAACTGAGGAAAAAGATTGTTGAGGGACAAAATGAGCGGCTTAAGGATTTTGAGAGGCAAGAGATAGAAGGAGAACTCAAAAATTATATACATCAAGTTAATTCAATTGGGAAGAAGAAAATATTTTTAAAAAACGATTATGATAGACTCTCATTCGTCTCAGTTGTTATCTGTACATATAACAGGGCTAAATACTTAAAAAGATGCATAGAATCCCTGAAAAAACAGACATATCACAATTTTGAGATAATAGTGGTAAATGGGCCTTCGACTGATGAAACCAACCAAGTTTTAGAGGGATATCGGGAAATAAAAGTTGTAACTCAGGAGAAATTAAACGGACTTTCTTTTGCCAGAAATTTGGGAATAGAAGCTTCAAATGGAGAAATTATAGCATTTATCGACGATGATGCAAAAGCAGATGAGAATTGGATAAAATATCTGGTTGAGGGCTATATAGATGATTCGGTTGGAGGAGTGGGGGGTCCCGTATTCGATATAACCGGTAAATGGTATCAATTTAGAAATGGTTACATATCTAAAGCTGGTATTCCCTCTTTTATTCATGAGAACGATTTTAATTATAATGATCCAAAGGGTAGTTTCCTTAATTATATTATGGGTACAAATTCTTCTTTTAGAAAAAGTATATTGTATGAAGTAGGATTGTTTGATAAAAATATAAAATATTATTTAGATGAGACAGATGTCTGTGTGAGAGTAATAAAATCTGGCTATAAGATTAAACACATCAATAATGCAATCGTATTTCATGAAATGATAGAAGGGCACAATAGAAAGTCTCGTTATGATTTAAATTGGTCTGAAATAATGAAAAATATTATTTATTTTACATTAAAAAATTTTAGAGGGGAATTTTCTTCATATGTATTCCGACCAACTAAGTCGCTCTTCTGGTGGTTAGAAAATTTTTATCACACCTATCGTAATAAGGATATATCTCTAAAACAGCTTTTTGATATTTATTTAAAATTAGTTCGCGGTGCAATTAAAGGATATACCTGTGGAGTAGTTTTGAATACTTATAATTTTTATAAAGGGACATAAATGAGAACTAATTTATTAAAATATATTAGATGCCCTATTTGCATGAATGAATTCACTCTTAAAATTATAAAGCAGAATAATATTGAAATTGAGGAGGGCGTCCTCACTTGCAAGAATTGTAGGTTTTCCACAACAATAAGTGAGGGAATAGTTAATTTGCTTTTTAATTTGGATTCCGATACCCTGAAAGAAGCCAATTTGCATATAAAAGATCGTTATGATATGTTTGAAAAAGAATTAAAATACTATTCTTTGGAAGAACTGGAGAAAAGATGGGCATACATGGAACAAGAGTCTTCTAAGGATTATGGTTTACAAGTGAAGAAAATTTTTAATAAAACTATAGAAGAATCTAAAATAAATAAACATGATATAATTTTGGATTTAGGTGCCGGAACAGGTTGGTCAACTGCCCAGTTAGCAAAAATAAGTGAATATTGCATAGCCGTAGATTTATGCAAACCAATTAAATTAGAGCTATCAAAAGTCTTCTTAAAAGATGGAATTTTTTTTGAAAGATGCCTTGCCAATATGATGCAGCTTCCAATTGCTGATGGATGTATTGATTTAGTAACATCTGTAGCATCATTACATCACGTCACCAATTTAGCTGATACAATGTATGAGATATCACGAGTTTTAAAGAATGGTGGTAAGCTAATCTTAATCGGCGAGCCGGTGATTCCTCGTGATTATTTGGGCACAGATAAAGAATTTATTAACCAGAAAAAGAAAGGATTTAACGAACATCAATATACCGCTTATGATTGGTTTAAAGCATGTGAGAGTGCAGGTTTATATGCAATAGATGGAACTACCTCGCATGATAATTTGGACAAATATTATGAAGTAAATAAAGATAGTATCCAGAATCCTCTACCTGTTTTTGTTAAACAGAAAAAAGATGCAAATAAGA
Organism: Candidatus Methanoperedens nitratireducens; assembly: GCA_020724545.1. Taxonomy (GTDB): domain Archaea; phylum Halobacteriota; class Methanosarcinia; order Methanosarcinales; family Methanoperedenaceae; genus Methanoperedens; species Methanoperedens nitroreducens_B. The sequence continues at coordinate 3,101 of DYGR01000051.1, read as the reverse complement.
ATTTGAAGATAGCACTTCTGAGTCAGGAATTCTCAAAAAACTGTAACGGAGGTGTTTGCAGGTATACTTATGATCTAGCCCATGCCCTTGCAGAATCAGGAAATGAAGTACATGTAATTACCAGGTCAGAAAAAAATTATGAATATGAATATGAGGAGAGTGGGGTATTTATACATAAAATAATTCCAGAACTAGTAAATTTTATAAATTTACCAGAGGATGTGAATGTTTCAAAAAAGAATTTATCATATAGTTACTCGGCTTGCTTAAAATTGTTAAACCTGATAGACAATTTTGGCATTCAAATTGCGGAGGCTCCTTTGTGGGATTCAGAGGGATTTGTTTTTTCTTTGGTAAAATCAATACCATTAATCATACGATTAGAAACACCCCTCTTTAAAGTTGCAGAAATTCAAAATTGGCAAATTACAAAAGATTTAAAGTTAGCTAATTGGATGGAAGGAGAAACCGCGAGAAAAGCTGATAAGACCATCGCAATAAGTAAAGATATTGGAACATTAATCGGTAGTCATCATAATATCTCTGAAGAACGGATTGATTTGTGCCCTCTCGGAATTGAAGTACCTGATGAAAATCTACTCATAAGCGATCAAAAGAAGAATGGTTTTAATATTCTATTTGTTGGTAGACTTGAAAAAAGGAAAGGAGTTGAAACGTTATTTAATGCATTACCAATGGTGCTAGAAAAAATTCCAGATACCCAATTTTACCTCGTAGGGGCTGATACAAATCTTGCACCTGATGGAGGATCGTATAAAAAATACCTATTGAAAAATCTTGATAAAAAATTTCATAAAAATGTGAAGTTCATTGGTTATGTGGACGACATGGAATTAAAGACGTATTATAATGACTGCGACCTGTTCGTTGCTCCATCATTATATGAATCGTTTGGTTTGATATTTTTAGAGGCAATGGCATGGGGAAAACCTGTTATTGGATGTAATATCGGTGGAATTCCTGAAATTGTTGAAGATGGTAATGATGGAATACTGATACAGCCAGATGATGAAAAATCACTTGCGGATGCTATTATAAAACTTTTAACAGATAAATATCTGAGGGTTAAAATGGGAGTATGTGGAAGAAAAAAAGTAGAGAATTCATTCTCTATGGAAAAAATGACCGAAATCACATATAATATTTATAAAAGGCTTATATACGGTTAAAAATTTCGAATTCGTTGGAAATTCTTTGATTTTTCCTCTCATCTCCAAAAACAGACCTCTTTTCTATTAAATAAGCTATCTATTTAATAATATATTATTACCGTACTTTCAAAGAAGGCATAAAAACCATTAACCATCGCCACACTTACCCTGAGACCTAACAAAATCTAAATACTTAATTCAGAAACTCATTCAGCTCCAAACGAGAAAACAATTTTGCCTGAATTGGATCCATCTCTTCAACGACAAGACTGATTTTGGAAGTTTCATTATTCTTAACAAAAGCCATTCTTATACCTTCAAGTTGATGCTGCAATTCTTTGATACTTAACCCCACATATTCCACCTTTTTTGCCATATACCTATAAAACAACATTCCCATGACACAGAGGGATTTTGATATTGGTTGCGATTTTTATATCGATATTGCCTTGGTTTCATGTAAAATATATTGCATTATCACTAACTTTGTTCGTATTTTCGATGATACATATTAAATTTACTAAACAGTCATTGCTTCTTTTTTTAATACCTCAATTAATTTTGGGATTATTATTGATGTTATTTTATCAAACACTGTGGGGTAATCCCCTCCCATCCGCTGCATATGGTAGTGATCCTTTGGGTGGAAACCCGATACTTGGTGCTTTAGGTCAATTATTTGACCAAGAATTTGGTTTATTTTTCTATTCTCCAATATATATTATTGGATTTATAGGAATGTTTGCTTTACTCAAAAAATCGATATTAAAAATAAAAAGTGACGCCGTTCTAATGTCTATGGTGTTTTTATCAATATATTTTGTAACAAGTAGTTATGCAGGAAAACTTAATCCATATGATGTGTGGGGCGGATGGAGCCCTCCACCACGTTATCTTGTGCCAGTTTTACCTTTATTAGGATTTTTTATGATATACTGCATCAATACCTGTAAAGATAAAATATTTGTGCTTATCTATCGACTTTTATTCGCCATAAGTTTTATAATGGGTATGGGAGTTTGGATTATACAAGTATTATATGGTTATAATATTTCATTGAATTGGGGCGGTGGGACAAATTCAATCTTAGAAAAAATAAATATGCACACACACATAAACTTAAGCCAATTCTTCCCTTCTTTTACACCACATATGTCTTATTATACTTTATTGCTGACAGATCTATATTTAATACCAATTCTGCTGATTACGAAATATTATCTAAAGCACAAAAATAACATTAAATTAAATTAATTAAGTATTTTCTCAAATTACTTTTATGAAAGTAATTGTCCTACCCAGTTTGAACATACGCTTTTAACCCATATCTAATCACCACCATTGCAATCTAAATCTGAATTAAGCAAGATAGCTAATCCATCCTAATTTGTAAGCTATCTATCTTTAATAAGTGATAAAGCTGCCGATTTCCAACAACCTGGTATGAAAAAGTCAGTTACCGATACTTTTTCATGTTCGTTTATGAACCACAGTTCATGGCTAACTGTTAAGATTTTGTCAGAGTCCTCTTTTATGAACCATTAAAGTTTCCGACTACAGGTTGGGCAGTTCCGCTTCCAAAGTTAATCCACTTGTCCGCACTTGCGAAATCAGTCGAGCTGCTAAAGTTGTACTTTATCGCCCATCCACCGTCTGGGTGCAGCAGTGCAACATCGTTTACTAAACCATCGCCACTAAAGTCTCCTACGACTGGTTGTGCGGTCCCGTCTCCAAAGGCGATCCACTTATCTGCAGTTCCGTCGGTTGCGCTGGCAAAGTCGTACTTTATTGCCCACCAGCCATTTGACTGGAATACTGCAACATCGTCTGCGAAGCCATCACCGTCAAAGTCTCCTACGACTGGTTTTGCAGTTCCGTCTCCAAAGGCGATCCACTTATCTGCAGTTCCGTCGGTTGCGCTGGCAAAGT
>DYGR01000050.1 GCA_020724545.1 Candidatus Methanoperedens nitratireducens | reverse complement strand
ACTATCCCAAGGGGTTCGCTATCTCCACTCCTCTTGCCGGGAGCTTGCGCTCACCACTTGACCCCAACGTTCTGTCAGCATTAAGTTTGGATTAAAGGACATTAAAGCCATTACCTTGAAGAAGGGAGATTTCACAAAAGAGTTTGTAAACGAATTTAGCGGTGAGTTATTCGATATTGTTTTCATGGGCAATATCTGCCATATCTACTCAGAGGAAGAGAACAGGAGGTTCATAAGGCGTGTTAGCAGTGTTTTGAAGGACGGCGGAATGATAGCCATTGAGGACTTCGTTCGTGGACGAAGCCCTATGGCAGAGATGTTCGCCGTGAACATGCTTGCAAACACAGAGGGCGGCAATACATATACAGAGGGGCAATACAGGGAATGGCTCAGAGATGCCGGGTTTCGCAATATTGAAGTGATCGACCGTGCCACGATATCCCTGTAGAAACTCTTTAAGACTCCACCTTCAGGATAAAGCTATCCACCTTTGTAGTTGCATTTCCGAGCCCTCCGACATAATTTGTGTAAACTCCGACAAACCCTCCTGGGATCTTATCAACAGTAATCGGGCTGTCTTCCAGTTCATTTTCGTCCCAGTATGCCGTCGCCTTTCCGTCCTTGACCCTTACAGCCATCTTATGCCATCCCTCTTCCTCCGGGACTCCACCTGGGATTCTCCCGGAGTCCCAGAACTTCAGATAAACAGGGTAATTCCTTGTATCCAGTCCAACATATGCAATGTTCAGTGTCGGATCAGAGGATTTGAAATCACACACGAACCTGTAGAAATTACCTTCCACAGGGTCTATAAGAAAGGCTATTCCTGACAACTGGCCTTTGTCACCCTCTGTAACAGGGCAGTAGACCATTACTTCAAGATAAAAGTTATCTACCTCTCCCGTAGCAGCATAGCTTAAACTTGCAAACCCCCCTGCATTTGCATTACTCAATACACCTATGCCGTTATCTCCATCAGGTGCGTCTTTGTCTCTTTTTCCTTCAAGATTGTCCAGATTGAAGTATGGAAAAAATGCCCATCTCAGTTCAGGTCTTCCATCAGGAAAGCTATCCCTGAGCGTCATCTCATCTGATTGCGTTGAGTTCGATTGCTGCCCGGTTCTTTGTATACACCCGCTTAATACAGCGCTTACTATAGCTATCACTACAAGTACTGTACTTGCCCACACTAACCTTGCCATTAATCAGGTTTTTCTTCTTTCAAGTATAAATACTAATTCCCATTTTTGTGAGAAGCCTCAACTGCTCTCTCTAATCCTTCCATTGCAATCCTGTTAAGCTGCATTGCCATATTCTCAGTCCTGCCCTCTGCAAAAACCCTTATCTTTGGCTCTGTCCCGCTTGCCCTCACAAGGAACCATCCGTCTGTATAATCCACTCTTATACCATCCATATCCGTGGCACTCTCATAGTCCTCTGGTATCTCCTGCTTCAATCTATCAAGTACTGCCTGCGCATTCATACCCTCAGGAAGTATTTTTGCATCTTTTATCTGGTGATATCCTGGATATGAGGCAACAAGTTCAGATAGACTCTTCTCTTCCTTCGATAGTATCCCTGCCATCAGTCCTGCGAGCATAGGGCCCTCACGGCTCCACTCAAGCAGTACTGAGCCATGTTCTTCAAGTCCTATCTGAGCGCCGCATAAGAGTTTTGCCTGTGCAAGATACGGCTCACCGACAGGTGTATAGATCACTTCTGCGCCGAGGGTTTTTGCAACGTGTTCTATGAGGTTGGAGAACGCTATCGTCACAGCGATCTTCTTCTCTTTATCTTTACATTGCCGCAGTACATGATCCGCGATTATCGCGGCAGAGATATCCCCCTGAACGAATCTTCCTTTCTCATCCACGAAGGCAGTCCTGTCCCCGTCGCCGTCATGTGCAACCCCAAAATCTGCGCTCTCACTGATGACGAGTTTTTTGAGTTTTTCAAGGTTTGCATCTGTAGGCTCAGGATTCCTCTCCCTGAACATACCGTCGTATTCGCAGTTGAACCTGATCACCCTGTGCCCCAGTTTCTCAAGAGTCTGGGGTGTCACAGATGATGCTGAGCCTCCGCCGCCATCAACCACGAGCCTCATAGGCGTTGTGGGAAATAGCCCTGTGACATACCTGATTATGTGAGCACGGTATCTCTCGCTGGCTCCGTTATCTCTCAGTCTTTCCCCTTTTTTTGTTGTCTTATTCAAATCACCGAAATATATTCTCTCAAGGGCAAGGTCCTCTTCTGGAGAAAAACCCCTTCCACTTTTACTTAAACACTTTATACCGTTATACTCAGGCGGATTGTGTGAGGCTGTGATCATCACGCCAGCATCAGCCTGCCTGCCCACCTCAAGAGAGAGCGTGTTTGGCGTTATTATACCCAGTGTCAGTGCATTGCACCCATGGCCTGTAATCCCCACGATCAATGCCTCTTCAAGCATATGTGAGGAGATCCTTGGATCCTTTCCTATGGCAACGGTCTTACCCTCACCAAGGTATACTGCCAGGGCTGCACCAACCTGTTTTACCTTATTTGCGTCCATTCCCTCATTCACTACACCGCGAAAACCAAATGTTCCGAAGAGTTTTTTTTGTTTGCGCAGGTTCTTATAATCACCAATTTTTTTAGTGAAATCTTCACAGGGCATGATCACCTGAATAAGTTCTTAAAGTATTAAAGATAACCCTGGCTAAACAAATCTCGGCCTTGCAGATAATCGGACCGCAAGTGCGAGTCCCCTGGACGGAAAACCAGAGATCTCATCTGATACCCTGTCATTGAGCTCCTGCACGCTCATCTTTACATTTGCAGGTTTGTTGGGTAATGATTCACTCCTGATCGTAACAGTGATATTACCGCTATTTACCTCTTCATCGCCAACAACCACGACATACGGGATCCACTCTTTTCCAGCATCGCGTATCTTCTTGCCCACTGTCTCTTCCCTGTCATCAATATCCACCCTGCAGTCCAGCCCCTCAGCCACTCTTTCGGCATACTCGATATGCTTCTGTGTAACAGGGATTATGCGCACCTGCGTTGGGGAGAGCCATACAGGGAACATGGGGACGATACCTTTTTCTGAGTTCATATATGCCTTCTCAAGAAGTGCATACATACATCTCTCAATAGCCCCGCTCGGTGAGCAGTGCAGGATGAGCGGCCTTCTTTCCTCTCCTGTCGGGTCAATATACTTTATATCGTACCTGTCCGCATTCTCGACGTCGATCTGGACTGTAGAAAGTGCACTTGCCTTGTCCATGGCATCAATATAGTTGAACTCGAACTTAAGGACAAAATAGAAGAACCTCTGGTCCCAGAGCTCTATCAGGACAGGTTTGTTCACGGTCTTTACAAGCCCGACTATGAAATCCTTATTCTCATTATAAAAATCCCGTGTGAAGCGGATAGCTACCTCATAGTCTGAGAGGTCTAAACCGATATCCGAGAGGACATCTATGCACATATTGTACTGCTCATTGAACTGGCGTATCGCCTCATCCATATCTTTACAGAGCGTATGCATATCAGGCATGGTGAATGCCCGAAGCCGCCTCAGTCCCACAAGTTCCCCGCTTTGCTCTTTCCTGAAGCTGTAGCGGGTAAGCTCAACCATCTTAAGCGGGAGGTTCTTATAGGATATGGTCATGTCATGGTTCATAAGGAACTGGCCAAAGCATGCAGCAAACCGCAGGAAAAGCTGCTTCTTATCAGCTTCTATTGAGTACTGCCTGGCAGGGAAGCGGTCAAGATATTTCTTCAATGTGGGATGGTTCATATCATACATCAGGGGTGTTTCGACTTCCATTGCCCCCTTTTTTGCAGCCTCTTCCAGGACATAGTTCTCAAGCAGGCTCTTCATTAATCTTCCCTTGGGATAGAAACGCATATTCCCCTGATCAGAGCCAGGTTCATAATCAGAAAGTTCAAGCCGCCTCATAAGCTCTACATGCGGGGGTATCTTATCAACTGCCCTGCTCTTATGGATCTCATAATTCACAAACTTCGCAAGATTATCGTACCCGCTAAAATCAAAGTCATCGGGTTTTATTAGTTCTCCCCGTGGTGTTAATATATACCAGTACGAGGTTGCCTTTGCCTCGGATTTTAATGCCTCTGAGACCACTTCATCTTTTTCCTTTACTACTGCTGCGCATTTTTCCTCGCCTGCCTTTATTGTTCTTGAAAGCTCTGATAGGGGATGCCCCTTGCATTTTATAGTAAAGGATTTGTACCAGCCAAAAGGTGCACGTTTTACCTCAAATGCAGCTTCTTTAAGCAATCCCTCAAGTTTCTTTAGTGTATCAACCGCAGCTTTCGGGGATGCTAAGCTTGAGCTGAGATGTGCATATGGGTAGAGCATTATACGATTCGTCTTAACCTGCTCTGCGACTTTTTTTATCTCCTCGAAAGCTTTACAGGTTGCGTATTCAATATTTCCTTCATCATCTCTCTCGACCGCCACAAAAATAGCCAGGGCTTCTTCCATGCGCCCTTTTTTGAGGCTGTCCTCTATTTTTTCAGCAACAGGAGTGCTTCTTTTTGTTTCATACTCTATATAATCAGAATGGATAAGTAGAATCTGCATTATATCACTTTCGTGCATCTACACAATAATCAAGCTTAAAGTTTTGTTGGTTTTCTATCAATGCCAGGTTAATATTTTTAATCCATCATTATCATAATGATATTTAATAGGTAAATATATATAGTATACTGTAATACATACGTCAGACAAATGTCAGACAAGTGTCTGATACGAGGCGTACAGGTATATATCTACTGCCGAGGGAGATACCAAGAATGCAAAGAATAACACTAAGGCTCCCGGAACAGCAATTAAAAATGATCGATATGCTGGTAGAGTATGGTGAATTTCCGTCCGCAAGTGAAGCAATCAGGACGGCTATAAGGGACTTGATCGATCAGAGAAGTGAAAAATTGGTCGGCAGGATAAAACTATTCGAGAAAGCGCAAGAACAATCAAAAAATGCTGATAGCTTCCTGCGCTTAAAGGACGAACAATAGAAAATTAGAGGGGATGAAAAATGGAATCATTTGTACAAGATGCTCTTAAAATGGCAGAAAAAGAACAGCAGTTAAAGAGAGCTGCGACAGGCGCAATGGATGAGGTCGAAGATTTTGGGACACCAAAGATCGTTGTGGTCGGATGCGGCGGCGGCGGTAACAACACAGTAAACCGCCTCTACAACATAGGCGTAGCCGGCGCAGATACGATCGCAATAAATACAGATAAGATTCACCTTGATATCACTCAGGCGGATAAGAAGATCCTGATCGGTAAATCATTAACAAGAGGACTTGGGGCTGGCGGATTCCCTGAGGTCGGAAAGAGAGCGGCTGAACTTGCAAGAGGAACGCTCGAAGAAGTGCTGAAGAACGCAAACCTTGTATTTGTCACCGCAGGTATGGGCGGCGGAACAGGAACAGGTGTAGCTCCTGTGGTTGCTCAGATCGCCAAAGACCAGGGAGCGATCGTTATCGGTATGGTGACAAGCCCGTTCAGGGTCGAGCGAGCAAGGATGATCAAAGCAGAAGAGGGCCTTGATGATCTAAGGAACTCAGCAGATACCGTCATTGTACTTGATAATAACCGGCTGCTGGATTACGTACCAAACCTCCCGATCGATCAGGCATTCTCTGTAATGGACCAGTTAATATCAGAGACTGTAAAGGGCATATCCGAAACCATAACACAGCCATCGTTGATCAACCTTGACTATGCTGATGTCAGGGCTATAATGAAAGGCGGAGGGCTTGCTGTAATGCTTGTCGGAGAAGCAAAAGGGCAGGATAAGGCAAAAGAGGTCGTAAGGGCAGCACTGAACCATCCGCTGCTTGATGTGGACACAAATGGGGCAACCGGGTGTCTGCTGCATATCACAGGAGGAACTGATATGTCTCTCCATGAGGCTGAGCAAATTGCATCATCACTGACTTACGAACTTGATTCCCATGCCAATGTGATCTGGGGTGCCAGGGTAAGGAAGGACTACGAGAGTAAAGTGCGGTGCATGGCTATAATGACAGGTATCAAATCAGCCCAGATCATGGGGCCAGGCAGCAATAGAGCTAAAGAATCTTCACGCACCAGTTCTCCTGCGCCTGGTGAGAGAGCCAGGATCCCAAGAGGGCCTAATATCTCAATAATAGACCAGATAGTGTGAGAAAGATAAAAAGATAAAAGCATAGGTCCGGCAAAAGAGCATTGTCGGATCCTTTTTATATTTTATGTGCACAAGATTAATCCATATGAAGGCCTACTTTAGCATATGGATTTATCAGATACATTGAAAAAACTAAAAAATAATGAGATAAGTCTTGAAGAAGCTGAACGCACCCTTCGGATAACTAATTTTGAACTATTATCGGATATTGCCAGGGTGGATATCCACCGCGCAAAGCGGACAGGTATTCCTGAAGCTATAATAGCTGACTGCAAGACCTGCGATGAGGTTGTATCCATAGCACGGGTTCATTTGAAAAATGAAGGAAGAGTTATTATAACCCGGATCAGTGATGAGAACTATCAGGCACTTGGGTCACTGGCAAAAGAGATGGGGATGGATATCAGATGCTCAGAGCGTGCCAGGGTTGTTGTTATAGGCAATCCTGTTGATAGAACAGGGGGAAGGGTAGGTATTATTTCAGCAGGCACGGCTGATATTCCTGTTGCAGAAGAGGCAAAAGTAATAGCGCAGGAGATGGGCTGCGCAGTCACTACAATATATGATGTCGGTGTAGCAGGGATCCATAGACTGTTCCCCGGGTTAACAAGGCTTGTTGAGGCAGGCGTGGATGCCGTTGTTGTTGCCGCAGGCAGGGAGGGCACGCTCCCGGCGATCGTATCAGGGCTGATCGATGCACCTGTTATCGGAGTTCCGGTCTCAACAGGCTACGGCGCAGGAGGTAAAGGCGAAGCAGCACTTCTCTCTATGCTCCAGTCCTGCTCTGTTCTAACAGTGGTAAATATAGATGCAGGGTTTGTTGCCGGTGCTTTTGCAGCAAGGATCGCGAATCTGGCTGCAAAGCACAGAAATAAAAAAGCATAGAAATCAAAAATGTAAATCTGCTCTATCTCTTAATGCTGATATTTACTGTCTTCCAATTCTCATCTACGCCGTGAAGAGCATTAATCGAACCTGCTACCATTCCGCACAACATCTTCCTGACAAATTCATTCAGCGGGATCTTTTTTCCATCTACTTCCAGAACGATATCAATATTATTCATGTAAAACCCTCTGCATCTCTTTTTTTCTCGTAACTATTTCTTATAAATCTCATCTGGCTCAAATAATTTCTCGCCGACCACCTCTCCATCGATAGTACGGTAAAAACATGATCTATAGCCAGTATGACAGGCGCCGCCTATTTGTTCTACCTTGAGTAGCACCGCATCTGCATCGCAGTCTATCAGTATATCATGAACGATCTGCTCATGGCCTGAACTCTCCCCTTTCTTCCAGAGCTTGCGCCTGCTCCTGCTCCAGTAGTATCCCCTTTTTGTCTCAATGGTCTTTTTTAGCGCTTCCTTATCCATGAATGCTACCATCAGAACGTCACCTGTTTTATAATCCTGAGCTATAGCTGTAACCAGACCGCCCTCAAATTTTAGATCATCTATATCCATAATAAACCCTCAAGATAATTCTAAGGCTTAATAATTTATCCGAACTTCACGCATACCTGCCCCTTGACTCAATCTCCTTTACCCGTTCGATCACATCTGCTGCATTGCTGAAGGTCCTGAAATATCCTCTCTTAAAGGCTTCGATAAGCTCCTCATGGTTCTCATGTGTGCTCTCAAATGTCTGGAAGAGTACATGTATATCCACGCCTCTTGCCTCCAGTGTTTTATCAAGATACGCCAGGCCGAAGTCAATCAGGTACAGCTTTCCATCTTTCAGTAATATGTTCGATGTAGTGAGGTCGCCGTGCACGATCCCGCATGTATGAAGCCTCCCGATAAGCTCTCCTGCCTGTTCGCAGAGCAGCGGATCGATCACGTTTTTCAGGGCTGCTCCACTTATATACTCCATTCTTATCTCAAAATCTGTAATATCCCTGATTATTGGAGTGGGGACGCCGCATCTTCGCGCCTCTGATATCAGTCTCGCCTCTGTCCTTGTCCTGTCCCGCCTTAAAGTCCCATCGATCTCCTTGAGCCTGTACCGCTTCTGTACCCTTGTCTTGATGATTGTATTCTCTTCTAAGGTTATAACGGCTTCAGCGCCGCTTGCTATTATTGTCATGAATGTAATGGGTCTGTTCAAATATAAATTCTCTCCGTATCTGATTTCTCAATAAACAATAAGCTTTTACTAGGTCAGAATACAATAAATTAGAGAATGATTCTTGTTACGGGAGGAACTGGATTTGTGGGCAGCCATTTAGTGAGAAGGCTTGCTCAGGAAAAGATTCAAACTCGCTGCCTTGTGAGAAAGACTTCAAGCCTTGAGAGGTTACCTCGAGGAATAGAGGTGGTTTATGGAGATGTTAACGATAAAGAATCTCTAAAGAAAGCAACCGAAAACGTGAAAGCAGTTATTCATTTAGTGGGGATAATAGTGGAGCACAAGGGAGCAACATTTGAAATAATTCATACACAGGGAACAAAAAACCTTGTGGAAGCAAGCAGGGAAGCTGGAGTGGAACGCTTTATCTATGTAAGTGCCCTTGGTGCAAGGGAGAATGCGCAGAGCAGATATCACATAACAAAATGGCAGGCTGAGCAAGATGTGATAAAAAGCGGAATGGAATATGTTATCCTGAGACCGTCTATTATGATAGGAGAACGGGGAACGTTTATAACGATGCTTTCAAATGTTATCAAGAAAGCACCTGTTGTACCAATTATAGATGGGGACAGTAAAGTTCAGCCAATTTACGTTGAAAACACAGTTGACTGCCTGATAAAATCATTAACAGAAAGAAAAACAACCAACAGGATATTTGAAATCGCAGGTCCAGAACAGATAACCTACAGGCAGCTTTTTCTTACCTTAATGGAAGCGCTTGGCGTAAAAAAACCAACTATAGAGATACCGATATGGCTGATGTGGCTGCCTGCATATATTCTTGAGAATGTGATTGACAGACCTCCTATTACAACACAGCAGTTAATAATGCTGCAGGAAGACAACATCTGCGATATAAAAGAGATGCAGGAGGTTTTTAACCTGAAGCTTGTGCCGCTCAGGGATGTCTTAAAAAAACTCCTGTTGCCAGGATAGCAGAAAAGTAGAAAAATCCCTGAGATCAAAAACAAGATAACCCATACTCTTCAGTTTTTCTTTATCCTTTATGTCCTTTGCGATAATGCCATATCTTTCCTTGCGCCGGGCATTATGCCATTTCACCAGCGCAGCTTTGCGCTTTAATTCAGCTAATATTATCTCCACCTCTTTAGTATTCAATGAACTCCACTTACATTCGAAAAAGGATATTTCCTTTTTCTCTCTGTTCAAAGTAATTATATCTATCTCCTCATTTCTATGCCACCATCTGCCAATATCCATAAATTCAAAATCTAGCAAACCTTTTCGGTTCATTTCTATCAAAAATTCGGCTGCCAATTTCTCAAATGCCTTCCCAAAATAAGAATTAATATCTTTCATGATCAATTCAAAAGCTCTTTCTGGACTGATTTCCAGCAAGCGTGAATTTCTGTAGATGAACCTGAACCAGAAATTAAAAAAATTATCCAGAAGGAAATATCTTGTGTCTCTGGTGCGGCTCATTATCACTGGTTTTTCTCTGATTACTATCTCGTAATTATTTACAAGTTCGTAAAGGTATTTTGATACTGCACCCGGCTGCAAACCGGTATAATCTGAAATCTCCTTTGGAGTTGCATTTCCAGATGAAATTGCTTCAAGTATCGAGAAATAGCTCCTGTGCTCAGAACCAAACTCAAGTGTAAGAATATTTTTTCCTTCCTCTGCCAGTATCTTTGTATCTATAAATAATTTTTTAAAAGTCTCAACAGGGTCCCCGGTTCCTATCTGTCCGACAAGAAGAAGATATTTTGGAACGCCGCCAAATATGAAATAGAACTTTGAAGCATCCTCTATTTCTAAATCAAAAAAAGCGTTCAGAAAGGCATAACTATCAAAAAAGTTAAATGGTTTTAGATTGAAAAACATCGTAGCTCTTCCAAATAGCGGTTCTTTAGTATCTTTGAATATTTTCTTTATCATTCCAACATATGAACCTATTATCAGGAACATATGCTGCGACTCATTATGATTTAAGTCCCAGTGTTTCTGGAATTTTGAAAATACACATGGATTGACTTTACTTAGATTCTGGAATTCATCGAATACCAGGGTCAATTTCTCTTTCAGATTAAAAATTAGATTGAAGAAATCATCCCAGCTATCGATCCTAGGTTTTATTTTGAGTATCTCTCCAAACGAATCCTCTATGTCTTTAAAAATCAATGCTTCTGGTTTTATTTCTATAAAAATATAAACGGTTTTCTTTCCTTTTATGAATTCACGGCTCAATTCGGTTTTTCCCACCCTTCGCCTGCCGTAGATCACCACAAGGGAAGATGAACTTGATCTGTAGATATCCTCCAATATGCGAATTTCGTTCTTTCTATCTATAAAGCCTACCATACAGTAACATACTGTTCAGTTTGTATATAAAAATTACGACTATTGCCAATCACGAATCTTCACACCATCTGCCTGGAGCCTCTGAAACCATAAGGTTTTAATTGCATCATCACATTACTACCCTCTGTTCTTTGGAGATTATTTTATGCTAAAAGAGGCTATGCAATACGATGCAAAGGTCATCGAACAGAATATACAGAAATTCTGGGATGAAATAGATGCTTATTCCCATGTAAGGGAACTTAGAAAGAGAGGCCAGAGATTCTTCTTTGTAGATGGCCCGCCCTATACCACAGGCAGGATCCACCTCGGTACTGCCTGGAATAAAATAATCAAGGACTCAATACTGCGCTACAGATCAATGAACGGTTATCATATACTTGACCGGGCAGGATGGGATATGCACGGCCTCCCCATCGAGGTGAAAGTAGAGGGAGTTCTCGGGTTTACATCAAAAAAAGATATTGAGAAATACGGTATTGGCAATTTCGTGGCCAAATGCAAGGAGTTTGCACTCTCTCACAGGGATGAGATGACCGTTCAGTTCACGAACCTGGGGGTCTGGCTTAACTGGAAGGACCCGTACATGACCCTGCGTGATGAGTACATAGAGGCTGCATGGTGGACCCTGAAACAGGCGCATAAAAAGAATCTTCTCGAGAAGGGACTGCGGGTTGTGAACTGGTGCCCCAGATGCGAAACAGCCATAGCAGATTCAGAGGTAGAGTACTGGGATGAGACCGATCCCTCAGTATATATAAAATTCCCCCTCAAGAATGAAAATACATTTATAGTGATATGGACTACCACGCCATGGACCATACCTGCCAATATTGCTGTTGCAGTGCATCCTTCCTTCGAGTACGTGAAAGTAAAAGCAACAAAGGACGGGCAAGAGGAAATACTGATAGTGGCAGCTCAGCTCATGGAAAATGTTCTGAAACAGGGCAGATATAAAGAGTACGAGGTACTTGAAACAATGCTCGGGGAGAATATAAGTATTGAATATCAGCATCCACTTGCTGATAAAGTACCAAGACAGAAGGAATTCCCGCACAATGTTTACATAGCTGATTTTGTCACTGCTGAGAACACCGGATGCGTCCACATAGCTCCAGGTCATGGTATAGATGACTTTGAGCTGGGTATGAGGCACAAACTCCCGATCTTCTGTCCTGTCGGTCCTGACGGCAGATACACAGATGAGGCAGGAGAGTACAGGGGTATGCATGTCCGGGAAGCCAATAAGGTAGTGATCGATGATATGGTAAAGAAAGACTTACTTTTAGCAGGCGGTGAGATCTCACACAGGTACGGTCACTGCTGGAGATGCAAGACGCCGATCATCTATCTTGCAACAGAACAGTGGTTCCTGCGGGTGATGCAACTTAAGGAAAAGATGCTTGAGGAAATTAAGGAAATCAAATGGTATCCTGAGTGGGCAGGTTCCGCACGTTTTGCGGACTGGATTGAGGGCTCTCGTGACTGGTGTATATCGCGCCAGAGATACTGGGGGATCCCTATACCTGTATGGGTATGCGAATTCTGCGGCGATATGGAGGTAATTGGAACCAGGGATGAGCTCAGGAGCCGCTCAGGCATATCGGAACTCGCAGACCTTCACAGGCCGAATGTAGATAATATCCATATCAAATGCAAATGCGGTGGAAGGATGAGCAGGGTCCCTGATGTCTTTGATGTCTGGTTTGATTCAGCGGTCGCATCATGGGCTACATTGAATTTCCCGCAGGATGAGAAGACATTCAAGGAGTGGTGGCCTGCAGATTTTATCACAGAGGGTCACGACCAGACACGGGGCTGGTTCTATTCTCAACTGGGCGCAAGCATGACCGCCTTTGGTAGGGCGCCATACAAGAGCGTACTGATGCACGGGTTTACTCTTGATCTTGAAGGCAGAAAGATGTCAAAGAGCCTTGGCAACGTCGTATCGCCTGAGGAGGTTGTATCAAGATATGGCGCAGAATCCCTTCGCTTATATGTTCTCTCACAGAATGCGCCCTGGGAAGACCTCAAATTTAGCTGGGATGAGGTCGGGAATGTATACCGGATGCTGAATATCCTCTGGAATGTCTACCGCTTCCCCCTGCCTTATATGGTTCTGGATAAGTTCAATCCACTTGAATACATGGATTCGCCAGGTGCTCTGCCTCTGCGCTTTGAGGATAAATGGATTCTTTCAAGACTGCAGTCCCTGATAAAACAGGTAGATACTGCCATGTCAGAGTACAGCCTCCATAAGGCCACACGCCCTATATCCGGGTTCGTACTTGAGGATCTATCGCGCTGGTATATCCAGCTCATAAGGCCAAGAACATGGCGCGAGGCAAACGATCCAGATAAACTGGCAGCGTATTATACCCTGTATGAAGTTCTTGCTACAGTGACCAGGATTATAGCACCTTTTGCGCCCCATATATCAGAGGAGATGTACCAGAACCTTGTACGTAATATCGACCCTGCATCACCTGCAAGCGTCCACATGTGCGACTGGGTAAAGCCCAGGGATGAGTTCACCAATACCGAACTTGAGGAGAGTATGGATATCATAAGGGAGATCGTTGAGGCCTCATCCAATGCAAGGCAGAAATTAAAGCGAAAACTTAGATGGCCTGTAAAGAGGATTGTCGTGGCGCCCAAAACAGATGGGGTGGCTTTAGCAGTCAAGAGCCTTGAGTCCGTACTAAAAGAGCAGACAAATGCCAAGAAGATCGTACTGCTCGCAACAGGTGGGCCATGGGAAGAACTGGGTGTTGAGGTGGTACCTAATCCGAGCGCAATAGGCCCTGTATTTAAAAAAGAGGCAGGTAAAATAATAGCTGAACTAAAGACAGCGAATGGAAAAGCGCTTAAGAGGATGCTTGAAGAAACGGGCAGTTTTGAACTTAAAGCCGGAACTATCACACCTGATATGGTAAGTTTCAGGGATACGATCCCGCCTTCTGTCGCCCATGCCGATTTCTCAGCCGGGGATGTATATGTTGATACCGAGCTAACGCGCGAGATCGAGTCTGAGGGCTATGCACGCGAGGTTATAAGGAGGATACAGGACATGCGAAAAGAGCTTGACCTGGCTGTAGAAGAGGAGATAGGGGCAATGGTAGAGATCAAAGATACAAGGATTGCAGGGCTTGTATATGAGTTGAAGGGCTTTATTGAAGGCGAGGTGCGGGCGAGGTCACTGATGATCGATTCTGATATCAGAGTCGAGGGTGACCTCATCAAGGACTGGGATGTCGAGGATGTCAGGATCAGGATCGGTGTATCGAGAACATAGCATGACCTCTGTGACCTAGTTCCTGAATGAAGAGTATTATGATATACAGAATTCTGACCGGTACAATAAAATACGATGGCTCTCAGATAGCTTCGCTGTGGGCATACGACATGGGAATAGAGGGCGATTCGATCGTGATATTTCACGGTCCTATGGATGTTACGCCTGATAACATGAAGGACCTCGAAGACAGAAAGGCCAAAAAAACCATAAAGGGTGATCAACTAATACATATCATTGTGGAGAGATTTGATTCGCCAGCAAGTATGCGCCTTGCATATTACATGCAGCGCCTCCTCATCATCTGTATAAAGGATACCCTTGATAAGCACGGAATAAAGACAATCAGAGACGGCGATGACCTGTTTATCGATGATAGAAAACTCACAGTTAGTATAGCAAGTGCCGGCATCTCAAGCGAGAAGATACACTGCGGGATTAACATCACCACAGAAGGAACACCAGGTGATATTAAGACTGCCGCACTTGAGGAATTCGGGATAAAAGAATGGGAGACCATGGCACAGGAGATAGCCCGAACTTTTATACATGAGTATGGGGATATCGAGAGCGATATTGTTAAAACGAAAAGCCTATGACAAATATAATTAAAATCGGAACCTTGTTAATACTTATAGGATTCGCACTTGTGTTCATAGGAGCTGTATTATCAGCCCAGGACATTGCTTTTGGAGGGCTTATCATGATAGGTCCTATACCTATTGCCTTTGGCTCACCGCCAGAGATGACAGTTATTGCCATGGTTATCGGTTTAATCCTGATACTGGCATATTTTATGCTGGGGAGGAGAAATGCCTATCCTGAAGGTGAGGAGAAAAAAGAGAGGAGGATAAGAGGCGGAGGCGTGATACTGATCGGTCCTGTGCCCATTATCTTTGGCTCTGATAAACGGTTTGCTCTGATCGCCATGATTCTGGCGATTGTGCTTATGGTGCTGGCGATACTTTACCTGAGATGAGCAATTAGAATCCGAATGAGAACATTAATAAATAATTAAGTTATCGTGATTGTGACATGATGGAAGATATCGGAAAAATTATAGGCCGCGGTCTTGATACATACACAAATAACCTGAACCTGGGTATTCCTTTTATCATCAATTTGATTTTAACGGGTTTATTCTTCGTCATTATGCTCTCTTTTGGAATTGCATATATCTTTGGCACATCTTTATCCTCTCTTGAGAATACCGCAACTCCTGAGCAGGTTATTTTAATTATTCTTCCCATTATAACCCGCAATCTCTTTGAGATCGGGGTTCTGGTAATAGTATATCTTCTTGTTTCCCTGTTTTTTCAGTCTTTCTTTATAGCAGGGGCTATAGGAATGGCAAGACAGGCTACCGAGGCAGGGAGAACGGATCTCTCTACCATGATGGATGCCGGTAAAAGGAATGTTGTAAGCCTTTATCTTGCCCAGATCCTGGCAGGATTGCTCTACCTGGCGGGTATTGTATTTCTTGTGCCTGGAGCCCTCAGCGTTAATTTAGATCAGATGCTGTCTTCTGCAGATACAGGCGCGCTCTTACTGCTTGCAGGCGGGTTTCTGTTATGGATAGTATATATGCTTGTTTTAAGTCTTGTTCTTGCAATCTACAGGTACTCCCTGGTAGTAGATAATCTTGGGCCTGTTGATGCAATAAACACAGGTATCGGGTTTTTTAACAGGCATAAGTTCGATGTATTCCTGCTGTGGCTGATTACAGGAGCAATTGCAATTATCTTTACAGTTATAGGGCAGATCATGGGGCTCATTCCGATCATAAATATAATCTGGCCGTTTATCGGTGTATTGATCAGTGTTCTGGTCATCCAGCCTCTCACTGCGGTCTGGTGGACACGTCTATACATGACACGAACCGACAAAAAGATCTATTTTAATGAGCTTCTGGCTCACCCGAATGAGCTTAAAGCCTAAAGGCCATCAATAAAAGCCTGGATTCGTGAGAGGGCCTCGGTCAGTTCCTCATACGATGTTGCATATGAGCACCGCAGATACCCTGCACCACATTCACCGAACACATCACCGGGCACCACAGCCACCTTCTGTTCTTTTAAGAGCCCTCCTGCAAACTCATCAGAGGTAAGGCCCGTGCTCTTTATGCTGGGGAACGCGTAGAACGCGCCTTTTGGCTCAAAGCACTCAAGACCCATCTTATTCAGGCCATCCACAATCAGGCGCCTTCTCCGGTTATACTCACCCACCATTTTTTTCATCTCTTCATCGCCGTTCCTCAGTGCCTCTATTGCCCCCATCTGGGCTGTAATCGGGGCGCATAGCATGGTATATTGATGGATCTTGGTCATGGCGCTGATTATCTCCTCACTTCCGACAGCAAAGCCTATGCGCAGTCCTGTCATGGCATGTGATTTAGAAAGCCCGTTTAATATTATAGTCCTGTCTCTCATTCCTGGGATGGATGAGAAACAGGTATGAGTGCCATTATAAGTTAGTTTGCAGTACACCTCATCCGATACTACCACAAGATCATTCTCACTGGCCACATCAGCGATTTCCTCAAGGTCACTTCTTCTCATAACAGCGCCTGTGGGGTTATTGGGATAGCTCAATATCAGCGCTTTTGTTTTATCTGTGATGCTCCTCTTTATCTGTTCAGCAGTAACCCTGAACTCATCCTCCTGGTACGTCGGCACAGGGACAGCTCTTCCGCCTGCAAAAACAACGCTGGGCTTATAGGAGACATAGCATGGCTCTGGAACTATTACCTCCTCCCCCGGATTTATTATAGCCCTGAGTGCAAGATCTGCAGCCTCGCTCACGCCTGTGGTGATGAGAACCTCATGTTCCGGACTGTAATCGATATTATAATCTTTTTTGTAGCATCTGGAGATCAACTCCCTCAATTCAAGAAGGCCGTGGTTTGAGGTATATGAGGTAAACCCTTTTTCAAGTGAGTATATACATGCTTCCCTGATATGCCACGGAGTGACAAAATCAGGTTCTCCGACACCGAGCGATATAACGTCATCCATTTCGAGCACAAGATCAAAGAATTTTCTTATACCAGAAGGAGGGACGCCCTTTACATGCTCTGAGATGTATCTCTCTGACATACTATCACTATCAAGGAGAAACAGCAAGGCGTTCCGGGTGTTCTTTCTCGAACATGATCTCACCGTCTTCTTTGTATGTGCGCAGTACAAAATGCGTCACAGTTCCCTGAACCTGCTCAAGGGTGGCTATTTTTTCAGCCACAAAAAAAGCCACATCCCTCATCGACTTACCGCGAACGGTGAGCGAGAGGTCATGATCGCCTGAGATAAGGCGTACAGACCTGACCTCTGGGAACTTTGCTAATCTCTCAGCAATAGAATCATAGCCTGTCCTTGCGTTCAGGGTGACCTTTATTTCGATAATCGCATACACATATTCCTCCCCTGCTCTATCCCAATCGATTACGGTTTTATATTTCCGTATTATCCCCCTCTCCTCCATCTCTTTTATCCTTGAGGCGACCTCTGCTTCAGTTATACCCGTCATGGTTGCGATCTTCTCAGGTTCGATTCTGGGATTATTCTCAATTATCTCGAGTATTTCTTTCATTGTCGTGCCTCGCCCTCTGTCTATGTTGCAAGGGTTAATAGGCTTTGCGAAAATTATATTATTTCTATACCTTCGGCATGAGTTCCATTGCTACTTTAGCATCCATTACAGGGACAGAATCAACCTTAGCGATATCAGTCCATATATAGCTGGCTTCCAGGATAACCCTGGGGTCATCCACCTCGTAGAGAAGGAAAATCCGGTTTCCTGTTAGATCAAGCCATTCGCCAAGTACCTTCATCCCCTCAGGACTTTTCAACCCGGTTGCCCTCTTTATAACCTCGTCTCTTTTATCTGGTTCCCAGGTCCATACATCCATAAACAGCATTATCTTCTAACCTCCCCGGCATGATATTGATATTCCATCATAATAAGCCTTCCCATACAACTCGGGATTTGAGCTATGGCATCATGAACCCGTTGCCTTTTAAGAAATCTTATGAGATTCCCTGGTTAAAAAATATTAAATTAAATATGCTTAGAGTAAAATATATTTAATTATGACGCTTAAACGGTCTGCGAAAATCAGTGTTTAATAAAATAAAGAAGGGACAGTTTATCTATTTGTCCCTTCTGTTATAACTTACTTGTTCTCTCTTCTGTAGAGCAGTAGCGCAATAAGACCCATTATCGCTGCAATAGGAAGAACTAGCGCAGAGAACTCTGGGATAGGTGTTGGTGGTGTTGGAGTTATCATGGGTGTTTCCACGGGAGTAATCATCGGTGTTTCAATTGGCGTTTCAACTGGCGTTTCAATTGGCGTTTCAACTGGCTCTGGCGTTTCAACTGGCTCTGGCGTTTCAACTGGCTCTGGTGTTTCAACTGGCTCTGGTGTTTCAACTGGCTCTGGTGTTTCAACTGGCTCTGGTG
>DYGR01000049.1 GCA_020724545.1 Candidatus Methanoperedens nitratireducens | reverse complement strand
TTAACGAAAACTGGAATGACAAGCTTCACAGCTTTAGCGTGAGGTAGTTGACTATTTTATCAGCCTGTCCGGACCCGGACAGATTGCGATACCCTCTCAGGTATTGAGAAAAAGGCCACTACCTGCAGAATCTGGGATATGTATATGATGACAAAACCCACCAGGACTATGGAGAGCACAGCCCCGATAAGATAGAGTAAGGCAACAGTATCGAACATGCCAATATTCAATTGAGAGGCTATTGCGCGGTAGCTTCTTCTGAGGAATATGGCTGAAGCTATGAAGAATATCCATATAAGAACCAGTGCGGCAAAGATCGCTGCAAGTAAACTGAATATGCCAGGGCCGATGAGCTCAGATGGATCAGGCGGCGGACTGATAAGGACACCTCCAAGGAATCGTAACAGGTACGCAAACACAACCGCAGCCCCCACGATCGCTCCTGCAAAGATCAGGATAACTGCTATAAGCGCATTATTGAATATAGACCTGTCCGCTACCTCGTCCGAAATATACCTAGCTGCAATGAGTATAAGGATAAACCCGATCAATCCAATGAATATGCCTGCCTCCGGAACTACAGATAGCAGCACAAGTATGGAACCTATTCCTCCCAAAATCCTTGCCTGAGCCAGAGTCGCCATATAATCCCTCATGTAAAACTTAGCTATGTTAATAGATAAATCTTCTTGTCTTAATTTTGACTATTTTTATTATTTGCTACGTTTAATATAATAATTTTCTACCTGAGAGAGACGCTTCTTGCTGCTATTTTCGGGATTAGAAAAACGTATCTACTATTAATTCATATAGGATGGTAGAGGTTATATGCCAGCATTACTTTACGTTCAGACAAGTGGAATCGATACACCAGAGCGCCTTTATTCACCTTTTATCCTGGCCCAGACAGCAAAGGCCATGGGAATAGATGCTATAATATATTTTCTTGGGATGGGCATAACAGTAGTGAAAAAAGGGAACGCTGATAAGATAAGGATGGGGCAATTCCCGAGCCTTAAGGAAGTGATGGACCAGGCTGTAAAGGCAGGTGTAAAACTGATGGTCTGCGAGCAGAGCTGCCAGCTTATAAGTCTTGCAAAGGGAGATTTTGTTCCTGAAGCCGAGATTGTAGGGGCTGCAACACTGAATGATCTGGTACTTGAAGCAGATGGAACGATGTGGTTTTAGGAGAAATGAGACAGGTTTACATGGATTACGGTTCGGCATCGCCCGTTGATGCACGGGTACTTGAGGCAATGATGCCGTATTTTGATAAGGAAATCGGGAACCCCTCATCCCCTCACTCATCAGGAAGAAAGGCCAAGAGGGAGCTTGAGGCTGCCCGCACAGATGTAGCTAATCTGATAGGCGCTCAGGCTCCAAGGAGCATTATCTTTACATCAGGCGCAACAGAATCAAATAACCTTGCGCTGCGCGGCACTGCAATGAGGTATAAGGATAAGGGAAATCACATAATAACAAGCTCAGTCGAGCATATGTCCGTGATGAATCCCTTAAAAGACATCCAGAGAAGCGGGTTTGATGTAACACATATCCCGGTTGATAGGGACGGAATGGTGGATGCTGAACGAGTAAAGGACGCGATAAACGAGAAGACGGTTCTGATCTCAGTGCAGTATGCTAACGGAGAGGTGGGAACAGTCCAGCCGATAAAAGAGATCGGTGAGATCGCATCTGATAACAGGATACTGTTCCATGTTGATGGAACTGCAGCATGCGGTAAAATCCCCCTTAACGTTGAGGAGGAGCACATCGATCTTCTGACCATTTCATCAAATGATATGTATGGCCCAAAAGGCGTAGGAGCGCTGTATATCAGGCAGGATGTAAGGATACTGCCTCTTATGCTTGGAGGAGGGCAGGAATTCGGAATGAGAAGCGGCTCTGAGAACATCCCTGGCATAATCGGGATGGGTAGGGCTGCAAAGCTCGCCTCAGATGAGATGATCGATGAGGGCGCACGGCTTATCAGGCTGCGGGATCAACTGATCGACAGTATCCTTAAGATAGAATATGCATATCTAACAGGCCACAGAACAAGAAGGCTTCCCAATAACGCAAGTTTCCGTTTCAGTTATATAGAAGGTGAAAGTACTATACTGATGCTCAGTGAGCTTGGAATAACAGCAAGTACAGGCTCTGCGTGCTCTACAAAGACACTTGAGCCTTCACATGCCCTGATAGCTATGGGACTGAGGCATGAGGAAGCGCATGGATCTCTCAGACTAACTTCAGGCAAATACAATTCACAGGAGGATGTGGACTATGTCCTTGAATCTACACCTGGAGTAATAGCAAAACTCAGGGCATTATCACCACTATATCCTGCACACGGGTGAGAAAAAATATGGACGAACAATTTGAATACTCAGAAAAAGTAATGGATCATTTCAGAAACCCGCGAAATGTCGGTATTATTAAGGATGCAGATGGGGTAGGAAGAGTAGGGAATCCCGTTTGCGGGGATCTGATGGAGATCCAGATAAAGGTTGAAAACGATATACTCAAGGATGTAAAATTCAGGACCTTTGGCTGCGGCTCGGCCATTGCTACAAGCAGCATGATCACTGAGCTGGCCAGGGGCAGGACGATTGAAGAGGCACTTAAGATCACGCGCAGTGATGTGGCTGATGAACTCGGAGGTCTGCCTCCCATCAAGATGCACTGCTCAAATCTTGCAGCAGATGCTCTCCACGCAGCGATCCAGGATTATATGACCAAAAAAGAGGAGAAGGCAAAGCTTGAGGCAGAAAAAGAAAAATATGATTTTGATGTGATTATCGTGGGCGGAGGACCTGGCGGCCTGTCAACAGGGATATTATGCGGGTACAGGGGTCTTAAGACCGCCATCTTCGAGGCCTCAAGCTGGGGCGGGATCCTGTCATGGTTATGCCCGACCAAGATGATAGAGAACTTCCCGGGGCTGTGTGAGAAAACAACATGCCAGGACCTGATTGAGATGTGGCTGAACGATGCAAAAAGACTGAAAGTGGATTTGAGGAAGGAGCGCGTGAATGAGATCACCCAGGATAAGAGAGTGATCACAGATAGGGGAGAGTACAGGGGAAAGATAATCGTACTCGCAACAGGTACATCTCCGCAGCAGGCAGGTGTTAAGGGTGAGACGAAATTCAGCAAAAACGATAAGGGAGCATACTATTTCGTTACAGACCCCGAGAAATTCACTGGAAAACGTGTTCTCATTATCGGAGGCGGGAACTCTGCCGTGGATGCTGCTCTGGGCCTTGCCGATACCGCAGATCTTATAACTATAGCCCACAGGCGTGATGAGCTAAGGGCAGTACCGCATAAGATCGAGCATCTAAAGACGCTTGATAAAATCAAGATCCTGTATAATACCGAGCTTCTTGAAATATCAGGGAACGACAGGGTAGAGAGAGCTATTATGAGGAATACAAAGGAGAACGAGGAATTCCAGATGGCTGTGGACTCGGTCGTACTGGCAGTAGGCCTTGCCCCGAACACCGAGATCTTCAAGAGGATCGGAATAGAGCTTACTGATAAAGGCTATATCAAGACAGATAAATCCCAGAGAACGAATATCGATGGGATCTATGCCGTGGGAGATATCGCCTCTGATGTTCAGTTCACCGCTGTTGCAGTAGCCCATGGCCTGATAGTTGCGCATAATGCATATACTGAGCTGCGAAGACCTTACTGGCGTTGAGTGATCTCCAGGCGTTGCAGGCACTCAACCAAAGTTTCTTATATACTGCGCTATAGACAATTGCATATACTATAAAGGGGAGCTGAATAGCATGGTAGAGAAGATCAGGAAAAGAGATGGCAGAATAGTACAATTCGATAAATCCAAGATTGCCAATGCCATTTTTAAGGCCTTCCTTGCTACAAAAAGCGAAGACGGGAAGAGGGCAGAGGATGTAGCGAACCAGGTCACAGAGATCATAAAGAAGAGAATACCAGGGATACCGGGTGTTGAAGAGGTGCAGGATATAGTTGAGGAAGTTTTAATTAAAAATGACTATGCTGCCGCAGCCAAGGCATATATCCTGTACAGGGAAAAGCGCGCCCAGATCAGAAGGGCAAAGCAATTCTTTGTAGTGAGGGATGAATTAAAGCTGGGTGTCAATGCAGTACGTGTTCTGGAGAGACGCTACCTGTTGAAGGATGAGAGCGGGAATGTGATTGAGACACCGCTGCAGCTTCTCCAGCGTGTTGCAAAAGCTGTTGCCCTTGATCCTGAATCTGAGGAAGAGTTTTTTGAGATGCTGATAAGGCTTGAATTCCTTCCCAATACCCCCACGCTTATGAACGCAGGCACTGATCTCGGTCAGCTCTCTGCCTGTTTTGTGATTCCTGTTGAGGACTCGCTGGTGAGCATTTTCGATGCTGTGAAGCACATGGCGCTTATCCAGCAATCTGGTGGAGGAACAGGTTTTTCATTTACGCACCTGCGCCCCAGAGGAGATATAGTGAGATCCACAAAAGGTGTAGCTTCAGGCCCGGTCTCTTTTATGCGGGTATTCGATACCACAACGGATATCATAAAACAGGGAGGCAAGCGGCGCGGAGCAAACATGGGGATACTCAGGGCGGATCATCCCGATATCATTGAATTCATAACCTCAAAAACAAAAGAGGGCTTCCTTGCAAATTTTAATATCTCTGTTGCTGTGGATGATAGGTTCATGAGAGCCGTAGCCGAGGACAGCGAGTATGAATTGATAAACCCGCGCAACAAACAGGTCGTGAGGAAGGTACGGGCAGGAGATATATGGAACCACATAATTACAATGGCATGGAGAACAGGAGATCCGGGGGTCATATTTATCGATGAGATAAACCGGCATAATCCCACACCCCAGATAGGAGAAATGGAGAGCACGAACCCGTGCGGAGAGCTGCCGCTGTTGCCATACGAATCCTGCAACCTGGGTTCGATAAATCTTGCAAAAATGGTAAAGGACGGCTCATTTGACTGGGAAAAGCTTGAGAGGACCATTAATATCGCCGTGATGTTCCTTGATAATATAATCGATGTGAATAAATACCCCCTGCGTGAGATAGAGGAGATCACAAAGGCGAACAGGAAAATAGGTCTTGGGGTGATGGGTTTTGCAGATATGCTTGTTCAGCTCGGGATCCCGTATGACTCAGAGGATGCCCTGAAAAAAGGCGAGGAGATAATGAGATTCATCCAGGAGAGATCACATGCTGCATCTGAGAGATTAGCACAGGAACGTGGGGCGTTCCCCAATTTCCCTGGCAGTATATTCAAAACACCTATACGCAACGCTACAGTTACCACGATCGCGCCCACAGGATCGATCAGCATCATAGCAGGATGCTCAAGCGGTATCGAGCCCCTGTTTGCGGTCTCATTCGTGCGCAATATCCTTGAAGGAACCAGACTCATTGAAGTGAACCCGTATTTTGAAGCCGTGGCCAGAGAGCGGGGCTTCTACAGCGAGGAGCTTATGATGAATATCGCAAAACAGGGAACACTTGCTGGCATAGAGGGGATACCAGAGGATGTTAAGCGGGTGTTTGTGACCGCTTTTGATATAGCGCCCGAGTGGCATGTCAGGATGCAGGCAGCCTTCCAGAAATACACGGATAACGCTGTATCAAAGACCATCAATTTCCCGCAGGACGTGGATATCAAGGAAGTAGAGAGGGCTTACAGGCTCGCCTATGAGCTGAAGTGCAAGGGGATCACGGTCTACAGATACGGCAGCAAGATAGAGCAGGTATTATACTTTGGCGATATAACTGAAAGATACGTGTCTGCTGATACTGAATACGCAGGTGGGTGCCCGACACCGGTGTGTCCAACCTAAAGCGAATACCTCTCAAGTCTCGATGGACATATCCCCGCGCCGACTGTCATGACCGAACCGCACTCAGGACACTCGATTTCAAGTGAACCTGAGTCGGTCAGGTTCAGTCGCATTGTAGTGTTCCCGCACGGGCAAGCTAATCTCTTCTTTTCTGTCATGGTTATTTACCCCGCACCGCCCTTATGCCCTCTTTCAACTCCCTTGCCAGCGCTTCAAGCCTCTGCTCGGTATCTTTCCCGCTTGCAATTATATCAACGAACGCAGAGCCCACGATCACCCCGTCAGCCCCTGCGCGAATTATCTCAGCGGCCTGCTTCCCGTTTGAGATCCCGAATCCCACAGCTCTGGGGGTGGCGGTCTTTACCCTTTTAATCAGTTCTTGAGTCGAGCTTGCAATATCCGACCGCGCACCAGTAACACCGAGGCGCGCTACAAGATAGATAAAGCCTGTTCCCCGGTATAAGATCCGCTCCATTCTGGCCTCGGTAGTCATGGGAGCCACAAGGAATATGAGATCAATATCATATTCCCTGCAGAGAAGAGCAAGTTCCTCTGATTCCTCTGCAGGAAGATCTGGAACAATGATACCTGATATACCTGATGATGCGCAGTCCTTTACGAACGTCTCAAGCCCCCTTTTGAATATGAGGTTATAGTAGGTCATTACCACAAGCGGGGTATTAACCCGAAGAGCACCAACTGTCTTAAAATAAATATCAGGCGTCATCCCGCCATTCAATGCCCTCTCAATCCCGGCCTGGATGGTAGGACCATCAGCAGTAGGGTCTGAAAAAGGCAGACCAAGTTCAATAATATCAGCCCCGCCCTTTATAAGTGATACTACATACCTCTTTGTGTCATCTGGCGTGGGGTCGCCAGCGCAGATATAGGCAATCAGAGCACCTTCATTCTTCCTCTTCAGCTCATTGAATTTATCACCTATCCTCATTTTCTCATCCCCATCACCGTCTCAAGGTCTTTATCTCCCCTTCCTGATATGTTTATCACCACGATATCACCCAGTTCTCCTGATTCTGCCGCTTTTTTGACATATGCAACAGCATGGGAGGATTCAAGCGCGGGGATTATGCCCTCAAGCCTGCAGAGATCATGGAATGCCTCAAGCGCCTCACTGTCCATTGAACTGCACGGTCTGATCCTGCCTGTATCAGCAAGGTAAGCAAGCTCAGGACCCACACCTGCATAATCCAGCCCTGCGGCTATCGAGCTTGATTCAAGTATCTGTCCGTACTTATTCTGCAGTACTTTTGTGCGCATGCCGTGAAGCACACCCTCTTCTCCCATGCACAGGGATGCTGAGTGCAGCGCCTCCTTCTCTGTTGTCTTCATGCCGCTACCTCCAGCCTCAACGGCAAACAGATCAACATCATCGTCTATAAACGGATAAAAAATCCCCATGGCATTGCTCCCCCCGCCTGTACATGCCACGATAGAGTCAGGGAGTTTTCCCTCTTTCTCCATTATCTGCGTGCGCACTTCTTTTCCTATGATGCTCTGAAAATCCCGTACCATGGCAGGATAGGGATGCGGGCCCACGACTGAGCCCATCATATAATGGGTTGTCTCTACACTGGTAGCCCAATCACGCATTGCCTCGTTGATGGCGTCCTTTAAGGTCTGTGAGCCGCTTTTAACAGGTATCACTTTCGTACCCATAAGTTCCATCCTGTAAACATTCATCCTCTGGCGCTGTGTATCTTTTGCGCCCATGTAGATCTCTGTTTTTATACCAAAGGCTGCGCCAGCCATTGCACATGCAGTGCCGTGCTGACCTGCTCCTGTCTCTGCAATTATCCTTTTTTTACCCATGTACCTGGTCAGGAGCGCCTGGCCAAGCGTATTATTCAGCTTATGGGCGCCGCCGTGGATGAGGTCCTCGCGCTTGAGGTAAACCTTTACTCCGTATTCCCTGCTGAGCTGCCTTGCATAATACAGTGGAGAAGGGCGTCCTGCGAAGTCCCTGAGGTAATAATCCAGTTCCTTATTAAAGGTCGGGTCATCCCTGTATATTTCATATTGCTCTGTGAGTTCTTCAAGGGCAGGCATCAATATCTCAGGTACGAACTGTCCGCCGTATCTGCCGAATTTTGTTGATCTGATCTCCTGTTTCATGTCTATATCCTACCTGTTCAATGCATTTACTAACTCATAGGTTCTATCGTAAATATTTCCCTGCATAATAGATGTTCCTACAAGAATCGCATCCGCTCCTGCGTCGATCATACGTACCGCATCTTCGGGGCTTGATATCCCGCTTTCGCTTATAATTATTCTATCATTGATAAGCGGTGCCAGCTTCTCGGTAGTAGATATATCCACTACCATTGTAGTGAGGTCCCGATTGTTAATCCCTATGATATCTGTGCTAGTTGAGAGTGCATTCTCAAGCTCTTTTTCGTTATGCACCTCAACCAGGGTTTTACGGCCACACATAATTGCCTCATTCACAAAGTCATCCAGCTTATCACCCAGAATCCCTGCTATCAGCAGGAGCATATCGCTCTCTGCTTCATAAATCTGTTCTCTATCGATTATGAAATCCTTTCTCAACACAGGAATCCCCACAGCCTGCCTTACGTAATCCAGGTTTTCGATACTGCCTTTGAAGAAGCGGGGCTCTGTGAGTACGGAAATGGCCGCAGCACCCCCTGCTTCCATTTGTCTGGCTATCTCTGCTGCGCCTGCTGGAGTTACGCTCCTGATAAATCTGGCTGGAGAGGAGGGTTTGACCTCTGCGATAACGGGGACCTGGTTGCTCCGCTTTCTGGATTCTATGTTCACCCTGAAATTCCGTGATATTACCTTCCCTTTTTTCATATCCTCGACAGAGGGAATTCTCAATCTTGTTGATTCAAGTATCTCATTGATCACCGGGTGCATAAGTATCCTCAATTAATCGTACATTTTAGTGCATTGAGGTACAATTATGCTCGCTATATATAAGGATTGTGGAGTTAGCGGCTGTGGGACAGAATTAAGTCAATCAAATTTTCGTATCTGGTGGCATAAAATTTGCAGGTTTCACAAGCAGATGAACGACTTATGGGATCTAATACTTTGCGCAAAATACTATAGCTAAAAAATATATCTTTGGTGAAGAGATTAAAATTGTTATCACTGATAATCATTAATAGTTATCATTAATTAAAGATACGTATCACTGATACATTTAAATACTTATCAGTATTTAATGATACTTAAAATGGACACACAAGATAACCAAACGATAATCTTCGAGATATTACGTGAAAAACTAAACTTAAGCAGTGGCGCTTACGTCATTAAAGAGCCAGTTATAAAGGAAGCCTGGAGTCCAGTAGAAGTTGATCTAATAATCAAAGACGACATCAGAAGCTATTTTATAGAAATAAAATCCAAAGTTAGAGTCGATTCAATTGCAAAGCTAGTATTATTAAAAGAACTTCTACAAAAGCAGAATAAAGATGTATCTAATATGTTCCTTGTTATTGCAAGTAAGATCATCCCACCCATTGTAGAAGAAATTGCAAAGCAGGTGGACATAAAGTTAGTGACCATACCTCATAACATCGGACTCTCGGTGCAAAGATATGATTATTTCCCCAGCAAGATCAAAGTCACCTCAGAAAAATCATGGAAAGTAATTACCCGGCTTATGAAAGAGAAAATTACGTCCATACGGCAGTTATCCATTATAGAGAGCGTATCTTATGGCTGGACACATGCAACTGTCCAGAGTCTTCTGAGCCAGAGAGTTGTTACCAAGAAGGGAAATTATGTCAGCATCTTTGATACCAATAAATTACTGAATGGCGTTGCCTGGGAGAGACCGTTTGAAAATCTATGTGCAAGTGAAATCACCATAGGATATCATGATGCCTTTAAAGCTGCTCAGGAACTGTCCCATATATTAAAAAATAAAGGGATCAAGTTCGCTTTTACCAGCTATACAGCTGGAGGATTATATACCGGCTATGCTATCCGGCATGATACTATCTATTTGTATATCGAAAAAAACGAAATCGATTTCTTCATAAATACATTCAGGGAGGTTGAAAAGCAAGGCATCAAAGCACGAATATATACACCAGATAGAGATGTCTTCAATGATACAAGAGAGAAAGAGGGGATTCAGGTCGTTTCCCCCTCTCAGGCATTACTGGATCTGGCTGGTTTAGGGTATAGTGGACGGGATATCACAAAAGCTATGGTAGAGAAATATGCCTCCATATGATCCGTCTCCAGAAATCATAACGATGTCTTTTGAGGAACTAAAGTTTATTTTAGGCTGGATTAGAGAACAAGAGGAGGTTATCGACAATCCAATCACTGTTCTTATAGGTGGGTGGGCAGTAGATGCATATAATTCTTGGTATGGTTCAGTCGATGTTGATTTAGTAACCAATAGTCGAACTAAAAATACCCTTAAACAAGTTTTAAAACAGGAACGTGGGTACGAGTCTTACAGAATTCCCGGTAGTATAAATACCGTTTCTAAACCAACCGGAGATAATGGTATTAGGGAAATAATAATAGATTTCATTCTCCGAGAAAGACTAAAATTCGAAGGCACAGACATATATCTGGACTTTGACATACCAAATGAACATACTGAGGTAAGAGAAATAAGGGGTGGGATCTCTGCTGTAGTTCCAAAGAGGTCTATGCTATTAACACTCAAATTAAAAGCTTCATGGGACAGATCGTACAGGTTAAATTCTGAAACAAGTACGGTGCCAGACTGGGAACTTGGAAAACTCATAAAGGACTATGCTGATATTATCGCACTTCTTGACCCGAGGCATGGAGGAACAGAAATTGATTTAAATTTTCTCGGAGAAAAGCTCAATGAGTTTGATTTTCTCAGGGAATGTTTAAGGAGAATCCCAGAAAATCATGATGCAATAGGAAAATATAACAGAATGGATCATAGAACAGTAAGAGAGACAATTGAACGATTATTACAATTAACTAAATAAGAGGTAGCTTTGAGTAATGAAAGGAAAACTGGCAATGATTTCGAGCTAACATCCTTTAGAGATATTTCTATATTCATATTGCGTGCCTCAAATTAGGTCTGCTCTAAAACAGGCACTGTACTAAAAATCGTATGCCCAGGACGGGATCCGAACCCGTGACCTCCAGATTTCTCAGGAGACTAAAAGCGCCTCTTCAAATTACCCTATGAGTCTGGCGCCCTAACCAACTAGGCCACCTGGGCACAACTGTATCCTAATGCAAAGGGGAGTATTAAAATATATCTATGACTTTGAGTTAAGCTATTATCCGAATACTAAAACCTTGTCAGATTCTTCGACTATATGGAGCATATCATGCATTGTAGAGACAGGGCAAACCTCGCTTCCCTGCATTTGCCTTATTTTCAAGCAGCTTCCACATGAGAAGATTTTACCATTATTCTTAACAAAAAGCTGTATCTGTTCTTGAATATTGAATTTCTCGTCCCTGATATTCTCTGCCTCAACACCCCTTCCAAGAAGGAAGATTTTCACTTCATGATCGTTAAGTAATGAGGTCGTCCCGAATCTAAAGGCGTTCCATACTGTCTCTGGCTCGTTTGTGTTTATTATTATTCCGATTTTCATAACATCCTCTTTACTAACTTCTCATTCTCTGCCAATCTTTCTAAAAGCACTTCCCTCATTAGATCGCATGCCTGCAAGATTTTCGGATTCGCAATGTTGTAGTAAATATTTGCTCCTTCCCTTCTCGTGGTAACAACGTTATTCTGCCTCAAAACCGTGAGATGCTGCGAGACATTTGCCTGCGGCACACCAGCCAGTTCGGTCAGCTCGTTCACTGTTTTTTCTCCATCTCTGAGCAGGTTAATTATCTCCAATCTCTTGGGGTTTGTGAATATCTTGCAGATCTCAGCATGCATTTCAAAGATTTTCTTGTCCATTTTATGTACTCCAGTTCATATTTTAGCATTAAAGATTTTAAATCACTGCCACCCAGTTTCCATACCAGACCATGTTTACCCTGTCAGCTCCTTCTCCATCTCAAGGTACTGCTCTCTTGTTATTTCCCCCCTGGCATATCTCTTTTTCAGGATAGCAAGCGCAGACTCAGACGTTTCTTCTGATTTTTGTGTTCTGGCGTTTATAAGTGAAATCACAAGCCAGATTATTGCTCCCCAGAATAACACCATTATGATGGCTCCAAAAACCATGCCAAAGCCCATGCCGAAACCCATCATTCCGCCTCCTGAAATCAACAGGACTACTGCCACAAGTAGCGCGATGAGTATCCATAATGTTGAATCTTTATTGCTCATTTTTTATACATCTCTTCAATTTTGGATTCTAATGACATATTCTAAATTATGAATATTCGTATATATGAATCTTTCCTTGCTTTATATGGCATAAAACCTGCAATCGGCTTTAGCACAGTTTTTATTCCTGGAGCTATGCTCGCATTTGAGTTTTGATACTGGAATATACTCAAGTTCTACGCCAAGCACTTCCTTGAAATATTGATTTGCCGCCTCTATTGCAGCAAAGGTGCTCCGTTTACAGCATCTGGCTCCCCTGTTACTTGCTATTGCTGCAAGAGCCCTTGACGTCATCATATTTGCAGTTCGCCTCTCATAATCTGTCAGAGGTGTGGCTTTCAGTATGGTGCTCATGGCAATGCCTGTGGCAATAGCAGCTGCATCAGTGCCATACAAACCGCAGTAGCCGCCTGGCACGGTTGCGCCGCGCCGTATAGCCTCTTTGATCTCTTCATCCGTCACTTTTCCTGTAAGATTTTTATATGCAGTAACCAGTACCGCTGCGATCATGGCATGATGCTCAGGCCCGTGCATGGGCATGATTGGATGCTTCATAACGATCTTTGCCATTTCCATGGGGTTTTTAGAGCCTGAGGAAAGACAGAACTGGGTGATAATCTTTATCGAATCACTGGCGTGGCATTCATTGCATACATAATGACCAGAGGGGCAGTGAATGTTAGCAGATTCCGCTTTCCCGCAATAGGTGCACGTTACCGGAATGGCTGTAGTCAAATATTCAAGTTCCTTGCTGCATATCATGCAGTTTTCAGTTTTTTTATTGTATTCTTCCATAATTCCTCACATCTTGAATTTTAATGCTTTCTCAGGGCAAACCTCTATGCACAGTCCACACTTCAGGCAGTCCCAGTTTTCCACAACCGTCCATCCTTTTTCTTGTTTACATTCCCATTTTCTTACCTGCATCGGGCAAACCTCATGGCAAGTTTTGCATTCCTTGCAGCTTGAGTTAATCTCAAGAGCATACTTGCTCTTTCCAATCCAGTTTGACGGTGTTCCTATAGGGCAGAAACCGCACCAGATGCGGTGATGTATTGGTATGCCGAAAACTATGCCTACTGCCGTGGTAACGGTCAAAAGCATGGTAAAAAGCAGACCTACCTGGTTTATCGGATCAAGGCTTGCCAGTGCAGCAGGAAATTTCCATGCAAGAACACCCATAAGGATAATCATCCACAGCATTCTAAAAGGCGTGCTTCTGTAGAAAGCGGGCACTTCTTTTTTCAGGCTGAACTTGCTCAATATCAAATCCCAGGTCGCACCTCTGGGACACATCCAGTCGCACCAGTATCTTCCTTTGAAAGGTGCAATGACTAGGGCAGCCATCATGCAGATCGGGAGCAGGTAGCCGAGCAGAGGATATAACCAGCCGCCGATAACCACGAGGGGGAGTATCCAGAAGGTCAGATATTGCTTTCTATTCCGGTTTTTAATTGCAGATTCCAATGCCATATTCTAATATGTGAATATTTTAATATATGAAGCTTTCGGTTTCTATTCTCTCTAATCATGAATATGGAGTACTCGAAGTCCTCTCTTTTTTTTGTCATGCTAAATCCTCCTAGTGCCTATGAAGCATTGGAATACCTAGAATCCATAAGTTGACAACCAGGATAAAAATAAGAAAATTTTTAAATATTGTACTAAGAAAAAGCTGCCAAGAATTACAGAGGTAACTGCTGCTCTTTCACCATTGGCGTTTGTTCCTTTTGTTATAGCTCTTTTCAGGAGATCATCGTTATACGGCGACATTTTTTCATCCCCATGAGTATGGGCAGCGTAGATATCTGTCAAATCTGCTGGAATAGCGGTACCCATCATCACAGGAACTCCTCCCTTGCCGTTTGTTCCATGGCAGTTTACACAGCTTCCACCGTGCATGTAAAGCCACATGGGCCCTCCCTCAAAACCAATCCGCCTACCTGTGCTGTCAATACCTGTGTAATAAATACGCTCTCCATTAGAGGAAAATGAATCTTTATTTTGCAAGCTTCAGCATGTTTTTGAGGGATTAATACCTATTTTAACACCAAGAGGTTGAGCAAACCGCCCACTTCCCACACCAACCTTCAGACCAAAATTTTCAGGAATAACTTTTTTTTTAAGGCTTTAAGCATGGATAGCGGGGCATGGATTCGAACCATGGATCTACGGGTTATGAGCCCGTCGGGATTTCCTGACTACCCTACCCCGCTGCTGGAGTGGAAGCCGCAGTGAAAACAGTATTTCCTTAATGTAAATAATAACTCATAAAGTCATCGGTTATAAAACCCTTGAAATTGAAAAGCTCTATTATCATTAAACGTTAATTAGGTACAGAAAAAACATGCTTTATGCTATCGAAACAACCGGAATAACCAGGATCTTCGAGGGTGTTACTGCTGTAGATAATGTAAGTATCTCTGTAAAAACTGGAGAATTATTCGGGCTCCTTGGCCCAAATGGTGCAGGAAAGACCACGCTCATTAATATGTTATCCACCATGACCGAACCCTCAGGCGGAAGTGCCAGGATCTGGGACTTTGATGTCAGTAAGGATGCCTCAGCGGTCAGGCAGAGTATAGGCGTAGTGTTTCAGGATACCACGCTGGATGATCGTCTCACCGGGAGGGAAAACCTTGATCTTCACGGAAGGCTCTATGGCATGAACAGCAAGCACAGGAAAAAAAGGATCGAAGAGGTTCTTTCCCTGGTCGAACTGACTGATAGAGCAGATGCAATAGTGAGGACTTACTCAGGCGGGATGATGAGGCGTCTTGAGATCGCCCGCGGTCTTATGCACCATCCACATATCTTATTTCTTGATGAACCCACACTCGGCCTTGATCCACAGACAAGGAACCATATCTGGGAGTATATAAAGACCCTGAATAAAGAGGAGGGCGTGACCATTATGCTCACCACGCATTATATGGAAGAGGCAGATCAACTGTGCGGCAGGATCGCAATTATCGACCATGGCAGGATTGTTGCGCTCGATACCCCTGTGGCGCTGAAGAGCAGGCTTGGAGGAGATGTAATTACACTCGGGTTAGAGAATCCCGGTGATATAGCCAGATTATGCGATATCTATAAAAAGAATGGATGTGCAGAGATAGTGTCTCAGAAAAATAACGAGGTTTTTATTACGGTCAGGGAAGGAGAGCGCCAGATCCCTCATGTGCTTAACCTTGCTTTGGGTGCTGGTATTCCCATCCAGTCTGTAAGTCTTAGAAAGCCTACACTGGATGATGTATTTCTTCATCACACCGGCCGTGCGATAAGGGATAAAGAGGCAAGTGAAGCAGAACGTGTCGGATATATAATACGCTCAAGGAGGAAATAGTGGTAAAAAAGGCGATCAATACGGTCTATACCATGTGGCTTCGGGAGATGCTGAGGTTCTGGCGCTCAAAATCGCGTATAGTTGGATCTCTTGCAACGCCTCTTTTTTTCCTGATAATCCTTGGTGCGGGTTTCAGTTCATCTTTTCAGCTTCAAGGAGGCGGTACATTCGATAGAAGCTATTTAGCGCCTGGCCTGATAGGTATGTCTGTTCTCTTCTCATCAGTGATGGGGGGCGTATCTATCATATGGGACAGGGAGTTCGGTTTTCTTAAAGAGATATTAATCGCGCCTGTAAGCCGGTTCTTTGTATCACTCGGAAAAGCAGTAGGAGGCGTTACAACAGCCATGATCCAGGGTATATTGATAATGATTATTGCCTGGTTGATCGGGATTAGATATGTCTCATTCTCAGGTGTACTTGCAAGTATTGCGGTCATGTTCGTCCTGGGTATAGGATTTATCGGGCTGGGTATTTCTCTTGCTTCCAGAATCGAGAGTCATGAGGGATTCCAGATGGTCATGAGTTTCCTGACCCTGCCCCTTGTTCTTCTAAGCGGGGCTTTTTTCCCGATCTCAAACCTGCCTGGCTGGTTAATCGTACTTGTATATGCAAATCCTCTTACCTACGGAGTTGAGGCGCTTCGCTGGTTTTTACTTGGTAATTCCATAATTCCAATATCGTTAAGCATAATAGTGATTGTCTCATTTGCGTTTTCGATGACTGTACTGGGTGGAAAATTGTTCGGGAAAATGAAGGTTTAAATATGATTATCTTATCAGGCGGAACAGGCACACCCAAGCTGATCCAGGGCCTCAGGCTGCTTATCCCTGATGATGAGATTACAGTAATCGTGAACACGGCAGAGGATATTATGGTATCCGGGAATCTTGTCTCTCCTGACATGGATACGGTACTGTACCTTTTCTCAGGGCAACTGGATGATACAAAGTGGTGGGGTGTTAATGGCGATATCTTTCATACGCACTATACCTTAAAAAAACTGGGTCTTAATGAGAAGCTTATGATCGGGGATATGGACCGCGCCACCCATATTTACCGCTCGGAACTAATGCGAAATGGTGCAGGTTTAACGCAGGCTACACTGAAGATGTCATCAGTACTCGGGATAGATGCCAGGGTTCTTCCCATGTGCGATGAAAAAGTAGATACGATGATCAATACACCGCAGGGGCTCATGCATTTCCAGGATTTCTGGATAGGCGCTCGCGGTGAACCGGATGTTCTTGATGTTAATATTAGAGATATCGAAAGAGCAAAACCCACAGATGAGGTGGTAGAAGCACTTGAATCTGAGGATAATGTGATAATCGGACCGAGCAACCCGATAACAAGCATAGGGCCAATACTGGCGTTAGAAGGAGTGCGGAACATATTAGCCAGGAAAAAAGTAATCGCTGTAAGCCCGATCATAGGTAATTCACCTGTTAGCGGCCCTGCCGGGAAGTTGATGAGAGCCTGTGGGTTCCCTGTGTCATCTCTGGGCGTTGCTGAATGCTATGGTGATATCCTGGATGTTATGGTGATCGATCAGAGGGATACTGCTGATGAGAAAGACTTCCAGGTCAGAGCGGTGCGGTGCGATACTCTCATGACCTCGGTTGAGAAAAGTGAGAGGCTCGCTGGATGTGTACTTGAGCTCACTACCTGAAGAAGGATTTATTCTTATCGACGGTATAGAAACTTTCTGATTTTTCATACGAATATTTTTTAAAATCAGAAACTAATTGGTATGAAATTATAAATAAACAGGCTAAAGAATTGAAAGGGTTTTGATGATCGAACACCTGAGGGATATCCCGCGAATTGGAGAAAAAACCGCACAGCGCTTCATTGAGCACTTCGGCTCAGAAAAGAAGGCAATCGAATCTATAATCAATGGAGATATTGCCGGTATAAGCGAAATAGAAGGAATGACAGAGAAATCGGCAATATCCCTTGTACTTGAGGCATCGACATTAAATGAGGGTGTGGGGATAAGGGATTTTCTAAAGACCGATGTGGCCTATGGGATATACGAGCACATCAGAGCCCTGATATCTGATTTTGCGCATACTGATTATGCAAAGAGCAAGATTCACCTGTATTTTCCTTATCCATCATATAAAAAAGACAGGATAATCAAATTACAAAAAGAGATTGGCAGCATTATCGAGCTAACAGGCAAGCTGGATGATAATGAACTTTCTGGTTTTTTATCCAGGATAAAACCCATAAAAGTAAATTTTACGATTCCTGTAATCAGGGATAGGGTTATTATTGCTGCTACCCAGGAAGAGTTTGAAGCAGCTAAAAATTTTCCGGTCTCTGTTCAGCTTGTTGCAAACCAGAGGGAGGTCGTGGATATAGCCCGTGGGTATTCTCATGTCATTATCAGTACAGGTTTTGCCGGGATCGACCTTCCAGAAGATATTGATGCTGATTTCATGGACATAAGGAGAGCACAGGCCTGGGAGGTGGTTCCTGAGAAGGAGTTAGGCTTCTTTGCCAGGAACCTTGAATCCATTACCTGCGCTATTTCAGTTCTTCGAATTATCAGGAGATATAACACGGATTTCTGCATTAAAATAACACATGAAGAGGTTGAGTGCCTGGCCCTGGGACTGGCAAAGGTATCAGGGGATTCTGACCTGAAAAGCGGGGTGGACAGTGATATAGACAGGCTCAGATCGACCTATGATCACTTAAGCAATGTGATTGCAGATATTGAAAAACAGGCGAATGTTGAATTTGGTTCTCTAATTGAGAAAAGCTCGATCACTGTAAAGGGTTTTGATCTATTGACGGCAATGGATGGGAGCATCAACCGCCTTCTGGAAAAGGAAATAAAAGAAAAATATAACACGGTTACAGGTAATGCAATTAGAGCAATATCTTCCAGGCTTGGATTGAACCCGAAGGAAGCGCAGTATGTTAACAATTTCTTTGGCGATGATGTATCGTATCCTATCAGGGTAAATTCCAGGGGTGTGGAGGATTTTAAAAACCACCTGCTACGGAGCATTACCTCCCGTAAACTTGTCATTTTAAGAGATAATGCGCGCGAACTTTCAAAATTAAAGGAAAGCGCATCGGTCATGGTTCGTGAGGTTCTTGATTTCGATGTAGGTTACACGATCGGATGTTTTGCGCGTACATTCAATCTCAGTATGCCCATCATACAGAGTAAAAACGGCATCGGATTTACAGGGGGCACTAACCTTTTTCTTAACAATCCTGTCCCGATAGACTACGCGGTTGGTGCTTCACGCTTTAGTGCAGGGGTGGAGAGCAAAGGTGCCCGCATTATCCTGTTAAGCGGTGTGAATTCAGGTGGAAAGACCTCAGCAATCGATCTGCTGGCCCAGATCATCATACTCGCCCATATGGGCTTTCCTGTACCTGCAAAGCAGTGCGAGTTAGGTCTGGTCGAGGAATTTTTCTATTTTGGCAAATCCAGAGGCACAATGGATGCCGGTGCTTTTGAGAGCACGATTAAGGATTTCTCTGCTGTGGCAGGTAAGAAGAGCAAGATCGTACTTGCCGATGAACTTGAATCAATCACAGAGCCCGGAGCGTCTGCAAGGATCATCTCCGGCATCCTTGAGGAGCTTGATGAAAACAATGGACTGGGTGTGTTCGTGAGCCACCTGTCAGAAGCGATACTCAAGAGTACGGCCTGCAGGGTGCGCGTAGACGGGATTGAGGCAAAGGGATTGGATGAGCACCTGAACCTGATCGTTGACCGCAATCCCCGCTATAATTACCTGGCACGCAGCACGCCTGAGCTGATTGTTGAGCGGCTGGCACGGAAGGACGGGGAGAATGAGTTCTATAAGAGGCTGCTGGGGAAGTTCAGGTAGTACAAACTCAAAAATAAAACCAGTGAGTTTTGTTAAGAGTAGTGAGCTACCTCACGCTGAAGCTGTGAAGCTTCTTAAGCTGTATTACTTGAGGCTTCCTGTTTCAATGACCAAACTTGCTTCGGGTTCACAGAACCAAACCAGTAGAGGTTCAATCTCCGCAGGCGTTAACCAACTGTCACGCCAGTTGATTGCGTATCCACATATTGCTTCGCAATATGTGTCTGCGTCCTCAAGGGGCGCAACCCTTGATACGTGTCTGCGTCCTCAAGGGGCGCAACCCTTGATTCGGTACGCCAGATTGTGTAAAAACTATTTTTTTATAATGTCCAGACTACCCAATAAAACACAG